>JAGMDK010000429.1 GCA_023128695.1 Phycisphaerae bacterium | reverse complement strand
AATCAACTGTGGCAAAGCACTAGTGAGTGTTAAATCGAGTGTATGTCGTCGGCCGAGGGAACCGCCACGGGTTCGGACTCCTCATCCGCCTGCGGCGCGACGAGCGCATCGAAGATACTCTGTAACGGATTGAGACCGGCCATCTTCACGGAATCGCGGGCGACGTCCTCGGGAAGCATGATGTTGGCGTACCCGCGCATGTCCGCGAAGTCCGCGGCCAAATTGATCCCGGCGGCGTGAGCCTCCCAGATGCGGTCCTCAAGACGTCTGACAATCAGCTCCCGCAGCGCTTCGCCGCCCGGATCGTCCTCGAGCCGGGCCAGGGCGGGTTCGTTGACAACGGCACTGACGTTCGGGGTCGCGTCTTGCTCCGGCTGCGTGTTAAGCATGATGGCGAAGAGCAGCACGGCCGCCGCCTGCAAGGCGGCCCCGATCACCACCGCCACGCGGAGCGAGGGCCGGAACATCCGTCGCGGGCGCTTGATCCGCCGCAGGACGCGGTCGCTGAAGTCGAAGGACAGTTCGGGGATCTGCCGGTCGGTCGCGATCACGTTCCCGATGGTTTCGAGCATGGCCAGCGTTTGCTGGCAGTGCCGGCAGCGGAGGCGATGGGCGTCGAATTCCAGCCGCAACGAGCCCGCGAGCTGGCCGTCGAGATAGGCGTCAAACAGTTGTTCGCATTCCGAGCAGGTCATGGCTTCACTCATGCGTAGCGCGAATCAGTCATAAACTGGAGCTCCCTCCAGTCGTCTTCCAATTCCACGTTCAGGGCCGTGCGGAGCTTCGCGCGGGCCCGATGCAAATGACTCTTAACGGTCACGGCGGGCATTGCCAGCACGCGGCCGATCTCCTCGCAACTCTTGCCCTCGCGGTAGAACATCAGGACCGACGATTTTTGCGGCGTCGATAACTGTGCTACCGCCGACCAGATCAACTCCCGCAGGCGGCGGGCTTCCTCGGTGTTCGCCACGGTCTCGCGGACGTCGGCTTCCGGGCCGCCGACCCGGGAGAAGTCCATCTCGCCCGACAGCGCTTTCCGCTTGCGGAGGTGGTTGACGCACAGGCGATAGGCGATCGTGAACAGCCACGTGCTGAACGCCCATTTCTCCGAATAGCTGTCGAGTGCTTCATAGGCCCTGATGAACGCCGACTGGCTGATGTCCTCGGCTTCGTGATGGTCACGGACCATGCGCCAAATGAACGCGAAGAGGCGCTCCTTGTAGGCGTCGACCAATTCGCGGAAAGCCTCGGGATTGCCGCGCTTGGCCCGCGCGATCAGCCGTTTTTCCTCGCTGCGGGGCATCACGATCTTCACGACGTTGGGTTTCGGTTCAACCACGTCTCGTCACCTTGTACGCCGGGCGCCGTCGGGAGTTGCACATCACGACCCGACCACATTACAATTTAGCCCTGTTATGGCCAAAGGTCCATCCCAAACCCCCAAGATCGTCAACAAGAAGGTCCGGTACAACTTTGAGGTGCTGGAGACCTTGGAAGCCGGCATTTCCCTAACCGGCAGTGAGGTCAAGAGCTTACGAGCGGGGAAGGCTTCGCTGGACGAAGCGTATGCCTTCTTAAAAGAGGGGGAATTATTCCTGGTCGGCTGCAACATATCCCCTTATCCGATGGCAGGTTACGCGCAGCACAAGCCCACCCGCGAACGGAAGCTCCTGCTGCATCTGCGTCAAATCCGCAAATGGGCCGCCAAGGTGAGCCAACGCGGCCTCACCATCGTGCCGCTCTCGCTCTACTTCAACGAGCGCGGCCTGGTCAAAATCAGTCTCGCGCTGGCTCGCGGGAAAACCCACGCCGACAAACGCGTCGAGCTCAAGAAACGCCAGTACCAGCGCGACATGGACCAGGCTCTCCGGCGCCGGCGGTGACTGGAAAAGAGGACATTTGAAGAAGAGCCGCGGGCTTCAGGGCACTTTTCAATAAACTGTAGCGTCCGGGTCAATAAACAGTAGCGTCCGGGCTCCGTCCCGGACGTAGGATTCTACAACACGCTACGTCCGGGACGGAGCCCGGACGCTACATTACTTTTGCGACAGAGCCTAGTTGTCGTAATTGCCTCGGCCGTAGATAAGGTACACTTCGCCGGAATCGACTCTGTCGTTCGGATCGGCCAGCATCGAGCTGATCGCGTAGTCGTCGTCGCCGTCGCCGTCAATATCACCCAGAGTGGTTACGCCGCGGGAGAAAACCGTGACGGGGTCGTTGGCTGGGTTGAGGAAGACACCGGGACGGTCCGCGTCGAACTGTAATTCACCGCCGCCGAGCTGATCGTTAGCCGCCCGTCCGATGAATTTCACGCCCTGTAGGTCGAGTTTCCCGACGTCGGCCAGACTCAGATCCTGTCCGGTATGCGCCGCTGATCCGTAGATAAGATAGACGGCTCCCTTGCCACCTTCGGCTCCCGGGGCGGCGATGAGGATGTCATCTATGCCGTCGTTGTCCACGTCGCCGGCCCCAGCCACGTTCGCGCCGGCCAGATCACCAGCCAGTACGCCGCTGAAGCGGATACCGCGATCTTGTGCGACGATGTCGCTGGCGACCCAGCCGCCGGCGGGGCTTTCGAGCGTGGATGAACCAAGGATCACGATCACCTGGCCCGCGTTACTGCTGGAGCCTTCGCTGCCGACCACGACATCATTCACACCGTCGCCGTTGAAGTCCCCGGCGTCATCGAACACGCGTCCCAGCTTCTCATTAGCGGCGGAGCCTCGCAGGAGGACGCCGCGCAAGCGGTTCGTGTCGTCGGGCGCCAGTGCGAGGCGGTCCAGCAGCAGGTCGCCTTCCAGGCCGGTGGGACGTCCGAAGACGATGAACACCGCGCCGACCGCGCTCCCGGTAGGCGCTTGTGGATTGCTGAAGTCCTGTTGGACATCGGCCGAGCCGATGGCAAAATCCGGAATACCGTCGTCGTTCACGTCCTGTAGCCCACGCACGAAGGAGACGTTGGCGTTGACGTGCGGGCCGACGATCTGTGGGGTGCGGTCAACGTAGTAGCCACTCTCAAAGGAAGCGTAGTTGGTCATGAAGACGCGGGATTCGGTCACCGCGTTCGCCGCGACGCCGCCGGTGGTCTCGTACGTCGGGAAGCAGGAACCGTCCGGGGCAGGATTGGTGTAGGTCACGATACGGTCGCCGACGTTGGCGGTGCCAAACTCGTCCTCATCCCAATACTGGTCGTTTCCACGGAGCGAACCGATGGTCTCGATGATGTACTGGTGCGGCACCGGCATGGTCCAGTCCGTACGTGTAGTGTTTTCGGCGTCAGGGTTGGGCCATAGGGGCCAGTTTGCTTCGTCTCCGTCGGCACCCGGCTCAATCCATAGCTGGGTTAGGGTGGGTGAACTGCTTGACTGGCGGGCATCGGTTCGCAACTGATAGATGACGCCGGCCCCGGCTCGATCCGCTTCGAGAGCAGAAACGCCGTCTTCGCCACCCGCCTGCTCCGCCGTACGTTTGGGGGCACTGATATAGAGCCAGCTCCCGACAGCCCCGACTGCTGTTCCAAAGCGGTCTTCACGGCGTTGCCCGAGGATGCGGGCGCCGACCGTATTGCCATACCAGGGTGTTACGGCTGTTGTGTTCGAGCCATAGAAGCCGGTCCAGATTGCCTCCTCGGTTTCAAGGGGGGCTTGGTCCGCGCCGTGCCAGGAGGCGTTGTCGCAGACAACGCCGCCCGGGAACAGATCGGGACACGCGCCCCAAACATACCATGCGTTGGAGAAGATGCAGTTGCCCGATGCGCACGGATCTGTGCGCGGTGGGAACAGGTAATTCAGGTTAGGAATCGTTATGTTCAGCTCTCGCTTGGCCAACGGCGGCTGAAATGGATCAGGCCCGACCGGCGTGAGCCCGTCTCCGAAAGCCTCGTCAACAAAATGATTCAGGAATCCTCCGGGACCCTGATTAAAGAGCACGACGTCCCACCTAGCCAGCCACTGTGTGTAATCGGTCGAAGTGCCATCGCAGATTGCCGTCGCGGTGCCGAGATCGACCGCCTCTCGAACGTAGGGCTCGTATGGCGTACCACCCATCGTTGTGACCCACATATCACCACTCGGGGAAGCACCGAACAGTTGCCCCACTTCGGCGAGATCGATGATCCGGTCGCCTTTGCGGTTCAATTTGTTGGGGTCTCTTAACATTTTGCTGTGGCTGGAAACGATAACACAACCACCGCGGGTGAACTGGGCCTCGTTGGGCACCCAGGCGTCGGCCACATAGTCATAGGCGTCGTACTCCAGGGTGCCCATGCCGGGCAAATCTGGATTGAGCACCTGTACTGGGGATTCACTGCCGATACTGACCGACTCGACACGCGGGAAGCTGAATACAATTTCCGGCAAATCGTCGCCGTCCATGTCGTCGATGACGGTGACGTCCGAGAGACCTTCCGTCCAGGTCGTTGCCAGCGGGGCGCGGATGCCGGGTAAGGTGAGACCCGAAACATTGCCTTGTCCCACCGTGTTCAGGGCCACGATATCGCGTAGCCGCGTGGCGCCGCCGTAGAGCAAGTAGGCTTCACCGAAGCCGATGCCGTCCGTGCTGGCCAGGTACGGCTTGCCAAAGCGTGAGACGATGATGACCTCGGCCATGCCGTCGGAGTTCAGGTCGGGGATGCTGTCCATCGAACTGCCGGCCATGTCGTTGAAGTTGAAGCCCTGGAGAATGGCACCCTGGCTCTTAACACCCCCATTCGAGTACACGATGCTGTTCGGATCGAGTTGATTCAGGTCGTAATCCCCGACGAGGCGGTTCGTGATGCCGAGGCGTCCCGGTGCATAACCTTCGACCGTGCTCAGACCGTCGGAAACAATATAGTAGTACTTATAGGTGCCGACCGCGAAGCCGGACAACGCCGCTGTAAACGTGCGGATCCCCGAGCCGGCTGTGAAGGTGCCGGTGTCTGCGAACTGTGCCGAGACCGCCCCGCTGACCGCGTCCCGTAATTGGATGGTCACGCTGTGGGTGGGAGCGTTGTCCGAGGTCGTCAGTTGAACGGCCCAGGTCTTGTCGAGGGTGACGAGATGGTCACCCTGGTCCACCCCCGTCCCCGCTTCCCCGGCCCCGATCCACGCGGCGGAAGGCGGATCGGCGTCAACCGAGACGGTCCCCGAGGCGTACTTGAGCAAATCCGCCCCGGACTCGGTGCGGATGCGCATACCCAGCAAGAACCGCCCGAACTTGTTGGTCAGATACGAGGTCACTTCGTTCGTGTTAAAGCTGATGGTGTTCTGGCCCTGTGCGACCGTAATCGCCCGCGTGTAAACCGGATCGCCGTCCTCCGCCTGATCGAAGGGGTTTTCGTCCCGAGCGGCGACCAGCTCGGCGGAAGTAACGGTATCTCCCGAGGCGACATGCACGTACGAGACCACGTTGACCGTGGTATTGGAGCCCAAGACCTGGAGATCGAAGGGCTCATCGACCCGCAGGAACGATGAGCTACTCTTGGCCGTGGAGCCGCCGGAACCGTCCGAACTCCCGTCGCCGCCGCCGTCTCCTGAATCGGGAGTGGTAGAGCCGCCGGCGTCACCCGCGTCCGGCAACTCGACCGGACGCTCCTCATCAATCAAAGGCGTCGATTCGGGAGGCGGGAGTGCCTCATCTTCCAAGGTTGTGTCCTCCGGCGTAGTCGGCGTCTGTGGCGCTGGACAGCCGCCGAACATCGTGATAGACAAGCACCCTATGGTGAGAAGCACAAAAAGAAGCGGACGATTGTAGTGCCTTGGAATCATGAGCGGAAACCTCCATCGCTCCGTGGATACTGCTCCTGGGACACCGGCACCGCGATTTGCGGAGCTTCCGGATCTCCTCTGTGAGAATGTTAGATTAGTATAACTGTCTCGTCAATGCAGAACCGCGCCGCCACGCGCTGCTCCCAACCAAGCGCAGCGCGGCTCCGGTATGATGTTTAAGTGCGTATTTCACAAAGAGTTACAGAACAACGGCGTGGGAAGGTGGGAACGTGGGCTGGTAGTTCTCGATTGACGGGTTGGTGTGCCACTGCTCTTGAGCAGTGTTCTTCGCCATCCTGGTGCCCGCGCAGAAATGTAGTACTGCTTAAGAGCAACGGCACACATTTTGATTGATACGCAACACGTTAATCGATGACTGACGGAGCACAGAGGAATCCCTTGGTATTCTAGCCGACAGGACTGCAAAACATGAGTACAATCCGACCGTTTCCGGCCATCCGTTATGCCACTATTACTGGCGGCCGCGATATTTCCACCCGCCTGGCACCGCCCTACGACGTGCTGGACCAAAGTGGGAAGGACGCCTTGCTCAGGTCCGATCCGCTGAATTTCGTGCGGATCGACCTGCCGCACATGCCGCCTAACTCGGCCGGGCCCCCGGCGGCGTACGAGTCTTCCAATAATACCCTCCGCAAGTGGCTGAGCGACGGGACCATGGTACGGGACCAACAACCGGCTCTCTACATCTATCATCAGACCTACCGCCACGGCTCGACCGAGTACGTCCGCAAAATGTTCTTCGCCCGCCTGCGGCTCGAACCTTTCGGCCAAGGCAGCATCTTCCCACACGAACGAACCTTCGGCGGTCCCAAAGAGGATCGCCTCGCCCTGACCAAGGCTACCCAAGCCAATCTGAGCCCGATCTTCGGCCTGTACGAGGATGCGGATAACCAAGTTGCCCGGCGACTCGAAGCGGCACTCTCTCCCGAGCCGCTGGCGGTCGGCACGATGGACGAGGTCGAGAATCGGCTGTGGGCCGTGACCGATCAGGCCGCCATTGCCGAAGTGGCCCAATTGCTGGAGCCCAAGCCCACTTACATCGCCGACGGCCACCACCGTTGCGGCACGGCGATGCTTTATCGAGATGGGCTGATTGAACGGGAAGGTCCGCTGCCGGAGGAGCATCCGGCCAACTTCGTGCTCTGCGTCTTTTGTGCCATGGAGGACCCCGGTCTGCTGATTCTGCCGACGCACCGGGTGCTATCGGGCGTGAGGATCACCGCCGACACGTTCGAGGCCGACGAGCAGCTCGAGCTCAGCAAGCTCGAAACGTCGGATCCGGATGAGGCCGTTCGTGCTCTCGGGCAACTCGGCCCCCTGGCAGTGGGGTGGCACGAGCCTGCCGCGGGTGGCTACTATGCCGTTCGTCCGAAGTCGCCCGATATCCTGGATGTTTTGGAACCCGAACACAGTGAGTCCTGGTGCCGGCTTGGTCTGGCTTTTCTCCATGCGTACCTGCTGGAGCGGGTCGTCGCGCCGCAGTTCTGCGGCGGCCAGGCACCGGTCATCCAGTATGCCAAATCGGGGCCGGGCGCGGTCGAAGCCGCCCGCGAGACAAATGGCACGGCCTTCTTGATGCAGCCGACCACAATGGAGGAATTACGCGGCGTCTGCGGCGTCGGCGACCTGATGCCACACAAGAGCACCTATTTCTATCCGAAATTAGCAAGCGGGCTGGTGATTAATCCGTTGGCAAGCGCGGCAACGGAGAGCCGCGGGCTTTAGCCCGCGCGGCCTTACGATCACCGCACTGGCGCAAAAGTCGGCATCGACAGAAGAATGTAGCGGCCGGGCCCCGTACCGGCCGAAGTGTGGCACCGGCATC
>JAGMDK010000428.1 GCA_023128695.1 Phycisphaerae bacterium | reverse complement strand
CGGTTCCAGTACTGCACGTGGTCCTCAAGTGGGTGCCCCGTCCCTTCCAGGGGCGGGGGACGGAATCGACCCGCGCGACGACCCTGGGATTCTAGTCCGTCCCCCACCCTCAGAGAGGGTGGGGCACCCGCGCTGATCACGCGCCGCATCGGTCGTCCCTTTTCACGCCGTCTCCCCCGCCCCGACGGCGATTACGCACGCCTACCGGAAAGACACAGATCAGGTCGCCGAAGCGTCAAACCCAAGGCAGCGAAGAGCACCAATACCGCCGTGCCCGGCTCCGGGATGGCCGTTACTGAGATAAACTGCGTCACCTTCGCATCCTCGCCATTGTAGGGGATATGGAGGTATCCATCACCCGGCTCGCTGAAGTTGTAGGTCTGTTCGTTTGCCCCGGAGAAATTCGGGTCGTGAACCGAGCACTGCCTGGGACTGTCGTTCTTCCCGAAGACCGACAGCCAGTGGCCCTGAGTTGCTGGTTCTGGCCCCCACGTAATCAACATGAGGATCTTTTCGCCGAGCTCTATCTCGGACTTCAGGAAACTCCACGTCGGCTTCTCGCCCTCGTAGAGGCCCTCCTGCGCCCTTCGGAGCCCGATTTCCTTGTCACTGAACCAGCTCTCCACTGTGTTCCACATCGTCCAATTGTCGGTCGTGGGACCGGGGCCAAGCCACTCGCTCTTCTGCAACTCTGCACTCAGGGCGTCAGCTTCGTTCTCACCGACGTTTGGCTCCAGGACCGGCGGGACCAACGCCGAGAACTGCGCGTCCCAGTGGTCTAGGATGTTGATAAGAGCGATGTGACCACACGCCTCATTCTCCTGCTCCGGCTCGGACCAGTCGTAGTCGAATTCAACGCCCCTAATGAAATCTGCCGAAACCCACGGCACGAGACTCGCGACGAACGTAGCCGCCACTGTGTACATGATACGTTTCATCACACACCTCCTTCACGCCGAGCGCGTCGGCTCACGGCCTGAACCCGCACGGGTGCCGACACTACAGTTTCCGCCGGAGCGCTCTCCGGAAGGACATTTCCACGAAACATCTTTTCTTGATTTTGTAGGTTTGCGTACATCATCTGTTTTTCTCCTAGAGAAAGCCTGGTAGAGCCCGCTATACGGGCCACCAGTTCATTGTGTCATCCAAATGGCCCACAGAGCGGACCCTTCAGATGTTGCTGCGCCAGCCACGTGGCTGACCGTTTTTCACGATGCTCTTGACATCTCCTTTCTGTCGTTCCATACGACCACCAAGCCGTGCTTGCCATTGCCTGCCGAGTTCGACCGCCGTTCGACCGAATCGCGCTCTCCATGTATGTAAGTGACGAATCTTGCCGAGACTCACGCGGAAATCGCACGTGGGTGCCCCGTCCCTTCCAGGGGCGGGGGACGGAATCGACCCGCGCGAGGGCGCTGGCATTCAAGCCGGGATCGGGGTAGGGAAGACCGGTTAGGCTGGTCTCCCCTCCCGCCGAACCGGACAAGCGGATCTCCCGCATCCGGCTCTCCAGTTAGTGGGCTCACAGAGACTGACACGCCAGCGCATGGGCCGCGCGCATGGTAAACAGCCCGTGGGCAGCGAAGTAGGCGTTCGGCCAGCGATGGTGGTCACGGCCGCGACCACAACCACGGAGCTTGATCCGCTTACGCAGAATGCTCCGCAGCCGCATACGTATCCAACCGTCCAGACCGCTGAAGACAAAACGGTGGCTGTGTTTGAAGTACTCGTACCAGCCCCGCGTCGTCCGATTCACATCGGCGATGATCCGCTCCAGACTATGACCGTTGGCTCGTTTGGTCTTGCGGCGGATCGCATCCTTGAACTTCCTCAGGCTAACGCGACGCGGCCGACGGTCGATCCGGTTCGGAACGCGCCCGCTACGTTCAAAATGATAACCGAGGAAGTCAAAGCCGCCCGGTTCGTTCATATCCACGATCCGGGTTTTGTGCGGGTGCAGTTGCAAGCCGGCTTGCTCGACCCAGCCCCGAATCATCGTCAACGCCCGCTCGGCCTCGTCTGCCGTGCGGCACAAAACCACGAAATCGTCCGCATAACGCGTCATCTCGTAGCCGGCGCCACGCATCAGCAAGTCCAGCGAGTGAAGATAGATGTTGGCCAGTAGCGGACTGATCACCGCACCTTGCGGCGTCCCCTGGACCGGCGTCCAGGTCCGCATACCATCGAGCACGCCCTGCCTCAGGAACGCCCGGATCAGCGACAATACGCGCCCATCCGCCACGCGCCCTTCGACCAGGGCCATCAGCCGATCGTGCGGTATCGTGTCGAAGTAGCTCTTCAAGTCGGCGTCCACCACATAGCGGCAGCCTTCCCTCAGCAAGCCATCCACACGCCGCAACGCATCCTTAGCGCCCCGGCCCGGCCGGAAGCCATAGCTGTGCTCGCCGAACTCACGTTCAAAGATCGGCTCCAACACGTTCCGCAGGGCGCCCTGGACAACCCGGTCGCAAACCGCCGGGATTCCCAGTGGACGCCGACTGCCGTCCGGTTTCGGGAGGTACACCCGACGCACCGGCAACGGCTGGTAACCGCCAACTCTGAGACTCTGGCTCAACGAACCCAGCCGCTTTTCCGCGTGCCGGGAGAACTGCTGCACCGTTTCACGATCCACGCCCCCACTGCCGCGATTCGAACGCACCTGCTGCCAGGACGCCGACAACGCGCGCGGGGCGTACACCTTATCCATCAGGCTGAACCATAGGCCTCCTTTCACACCCTGTTCGAGTGCCGCCAGCATACGCTCCGTCCATACCGCGGGTTTGGTCCACGCCCAGCGGGCGCGAATCTCTCCGGCTTGTTTAGTCCCAACTGTCCGGGACACTGCCGCCGGTTGTGGTTTCCACGCTGTGGCTTTCACGTATCCACCTTCCTGCGGCCCTTCGCTCCACGGGCGTTACCCCGCTTCGACGCTACTATGACCGCTCTGACTCCCGCTCGGGCGGCTCTTCGGCACGCGGTCTTTCTCCGACGCTGACAATCCCATTGATCGCCTGCCGTCGGAGGTCCGTTCGCAGCATGAACACCGACCATGTCCCGGGCGGGTCTCCCTGGTTAATGTACCCGACCTTCCCATCGTTCTGTCGCCAACCACCTGGCGCGCCCCAGCGTCGCTTTAGCACGCTACCCTTCAGCTCGCTGGGCTTCCCGCCCCGGGGCGGGTCTGGGCTTCGCCAATCCCTAGCAGGCTCGCCGCAACGCCCGGCCGAATCGCGTTCGTCATCCTACGGACCGATGGTTCACCTCCGGTTGCTCTCCACCTCGCCTCGCGGCGACGCAGTTACCTTCAGTTACAGGCCGGAGAGCGCATGCCTGAAGGGGACTTGCACCCCTCGGATCGAGTACACTCCCAGGCGCACTAGGGTCCGCTGTGCGGACCGTTGTGTACCGAACGCGCTGCCGTTCTGATATGATGCGGGCAGGCTGGATTATCGACGTGCATTCGTGCCGGGCGGGACGTTCTTCTTCACGCTCGTCACCGAGCGTCAGGTGGCGCTTCATCACGGACACGCGGAGTCAGCCGCGCTCGATTACCCGCCGCAGATAGTGCGTCAGTGCCTCCTGAAACGCCAGCGATCCGTCGCCG
>JAGMDK010000427.1 GCA_023128695.1 Phycisphaerae bacterium | reverse complement strand
CGTTGTTCGCCTTTGAACAACACCTGGGACAGAAAGGCCCACAAGGCCACCGCCGGTGTGTACACGGCGTCCTGCTCATCGGCGAAGGAGGCCTTCCTTGGTCATACACAACGCTGCCAGAAACCAAGGAAGGTCTCCGAGCGGGAATCATAGCCAAGGAGGGCTCCCGCGGCAAGTTAAGTCGAGCAGTGTTGACGGGCACACGGACGCGGAAGTCAATACCGCCATCCGGTGGAATCAGCGCACGGGCGTCCCGGCGCTCTCCTTATGCACACAAGGCAATCTCACGGCGTCGCGGCGGCCCCAAAAACCGCGGCAGTGCCATTCGGGACAGCCACCTATTTTCGTTGACATCATTCGCGTTGGCGAATACTATGTCCTCATGCCACGCGTCGCCCGAATCGTGATCCCCGACTGCCCGCACCACGTTACCCAACGCGGCAACAACCGCCAGGACGTCTTCTTCGACGACGACGATCGGCGGATGTACCTGACGCTGCTCAAGGACCGCTGTGAAGAAGCCGGCGTCGAGCTCATCGGCTACTGCCTGATGAGCAACCACGTGCACCTCGTCGCCGTGCCCGCCGGCGAAGATGCCCTGGCCCGTGCTGTCGGCCGCACGCATTTCCTTTACACACGGTATGTCAATCGCCTGCACGGCCGCGGCGGCCACCTGTGGCAGAATCGCTTTTACTCCTGTCCCCTGGACGAGCCGCATACCTGGGCCGCGTTGCGCTACGTCGAACGCAACCCGGTCCGCGCCCGCCTGGTCCGCCGGGCCTGGCGGTACCGCTGGTCGAGCGCGGCGGCGCACATCGGGGCGGCGACGGACGAGTTCGAGCTGCTGGATTTGGGCGCTTGGGCGACAATGTGGCAGCCGTCGCAGTGGCGTGAACTACTGACAGAGCCGCTGGACGACGTGTTGACCGGTCAGCTTCGCCGCTGCACGCACACTGGTCGGCCGTTGGCGACGGATCGTTTCCTGAGCAAGCTGGAACGCAAGCTCGGCCACCGCCTGCGCCCCCTCCCGGTCGGTCGGCCGAGGAAGAAAACCGCCCGGAAAGCAAGACAGAAATAGGCGACTGTCCGTAATTATCGTAATTATCAATATGAATACTAGTGATCACAAGCTAAAGCTCATTGTCTTTAAGGCCTGTCATGTTGCTGTTTGGTCAGACTCCAAGATGACGTCTGATGAGCGACGGTATCTCTCACACCTAACTGAGTTACTGTGTAAAACCCAAGCAGAAAGGAACATTTTCAGAGAAATTCGACTCCAGGAAATAAACGAAGGTTTACTTCTGTCAGAGATTGAGCCCTTGAGCAAAGATGAGAAAGGATATGTTTTTGACACATGTCTGGAGACTTTAGCGAGCGATAGGAGAATCAATTTACAGGAGTTGAGGTTCCTGGTTACATTACGGAAGGTCTGTGGCATCGGGTATTGGTCATATCAGGAAAAACTCGCAAGAACACGTCAGAGTATCAAAGCCAGGATAATTCTAAGCTCACTGATATCCTCACTTGTACTCGTATGTTTAATATTGTTTTCCGTAACCATATATATGAAGTATAGAGCTGACAATATTACCCTTCAAGAGGTATGCAGTGGCAAAGAAATATCCGTATCAATTCGTTCCACGAATAATCTTCCGATATCACAAATGCCTACAAGCCAGGACGTTTTTGATAATGTCCGTGACAGCATTGTCTCTGTTCATGTCTTTATCAACTATCATCCTGTAGGCAGCGGGTCTGGCTCTGTTATCGGCACTGATGAATCTGGCATGTTATATATTATCACTAACAGGCATGTGATTCACAATTCAGATATTAACATGCACGGAAGAAAAGAAGATCGCGCAAGAGTTGAGGTACAGCAATACTCCGGTGCAAAGTTTGAGGCATCCCTTGATTTCTATTCTCGACAATATGATCTTGCGCTTTTAGCCGTCAAGGGAATGAAGGATTATGCCAAACCATTACACATCAATCTTAAATCTGGTCTACAAGTTGGGCAACCCATCTATGCTATTGGGAGTCCAATAGGACTTGACCATTCTTTTACAGCAGGAATTATATCTGCCTTGCGCGAGACTTATTTGCAAACAGATGCTACTGTCCATTCCGGTAGCAGTGGTGGCCCTCTAATCGACCGGTACGGTTCACTCTGTGCTGTTGTAACAAAAGGGCATGAAACAAAAGACTACGGTTTCGCACTTTACTCAGATATCATTCTTGAGGTGCTTGAAGAACGGAGAGAGCTTAAGATGGCTGCATTGTCTGAATCAGTGGAAAAATGATAATCAATCAATCCAGCGGACTCGCTAACGTTCACCGGCGTACGATGGGCCATTTGGCCCATCTGTTGAACGCTCGCGAAACGCGGTTGCGTTCCGACATGTTCCAGCATCGTAGGTCGGGTCATCGACCCGACGAATTGAGAGAGACAATGTCGGGTCGCTGACCCGACCTGCGCGGCTCAATGATCTGGCAATGATCAGCGAAAACCGATCCGTCGTTTTTTCTTTTCCGCCGCCGGCTCCATCAATTTTCGGATTGCGTCGAAGACGACTTTGAACTGGGCGTCGTATTTTCGCTCCAGGGCCAACAACTTTCGCCGCAGGTCCGCGTGTGACGCGAGCATCTGTCGCAGGCGGACGAACGCTCGCATGATTTCGATGTTGACCTGGATTGCCCGCGGGCTGTTCAGCACGCTCGAGAGCATCGCCACGCCTTGCTCGGTGAAGGCATACGGTGAATAACGACGACCGCCGCGGCCTTGCTTTGAGGACGCAAATTGCGACCTCAAAATGGTATGTTCATCGCCCGTCAACTGGAACATGAAGTCCCCCGGGAACCGATCGATGTTCCGCTTGACCGCCTCGACCAGACGCTTGGTTTCGACGCCGTATAGTTCGGCCAAGTCGTGACTTAACATTACCTTCTGGCCGCGAAGCAATACGATACTTTTTTCGATACTCTCGGCTGGGATCGTCGTGTGAGTTCTGGCCATCAGCTAATTGCTGGTTTTGCGAGCGGGCATCCCGCTCTTGAAGTCACTGTAATGTGGTTGTTTCGTCGGGCACGGAGGCCCAACGCTACGTTCTTACCATATTCGCGCCGCATTCATTCCACATTCACGTCGCACGCGATTCGGGGAACTTGTCGGCTACTTTTTTCAGGGCCGCCAGGGCGAGGTCGAGGTCTTCCGTTTCGTGGCCGGCGCTGATCTGGCAGCGTAAGCGCGCCGCGCCGCGGGGGACTACCGGGAAGCCGAAGCCGCTGACGAAGACGTTTTCCTCCAGGAGCGCTTTCTGCATCTGGATCGCCGTGGGGGTCTCGCCGACGATGACCGGGACGATCGGCGTGATGCCCTCGATCGTCTTGAGACCCAGCTCGCTGACGCCGGCGCGGAAGTGCTTGGTGTTCGCCCGCAACTTCTCCAGCCGCTCGGGCTCGGACATCAGCACGTCGATCGCCGCCATCGAGCCGTAGCAGACCGCCGGCGGGAGGGCGTTGCTGAACAGTTGCGGGCGGGATTTCTGCACCAGATAGTCGCAGACGACCTGCGAGGCCGCCACGTAGCCGCCGCACGAGCCGCCCAGGGCCTTACCCAGCGTGCTGGTCTGGATGGTGTTGGGATCGATCACTCCAAAATGCTCGGCGGTGCCCTTGCCGGTGGCCCCCAGGACGCCGGTGGCGTGCGATTCGTCGACGATCAGGACGGCGTCGTGGGCGTTGGCCAGCTCCTTGAGCCGCGGCAGTTGGGCCACGTCACCCTCCATGCTGAACACGCCGTCGGTGATAATCAGCCGGTTGCGGGCCGTGGCGGACTTGAGCATCTGCTCCAGCTCGTCGAGGTTTTGGTGCTTGTAGATGAAGCGCTGGGCCTTGGAGAGCCGAATGGCGTCGATGATCGAGGCGTGGTTGAGGGCGTCGGTGAAGATCGCGTCCTCCTTGGTCGGCGCGAGCGTGGGGATCAGGCCGACGTTGGCGTCCCAGCAACTGATGAAGGTGGTCGAGGCCTCGCAGCCGATGAACTCGCGGATCTTCTGTTCGAGTTCGAGGTGACAGGTCATGGTCCCGCAGATGAAGCGGACCGAGGCGGTGCCCATGCCGTACTTCTCGATCGCATTGCGAGCGGCTTCGAGCACCTTGGGGTGGTTGGCCAGGCCGAGGTAGTTGTTGGACGACAGCATCACGATGTCTTTGCCGTCCATCCTGGTGCGTGGGGCCTGGGGCCGTTGCAGTTCGTTGGCCTGCTTGTACTGGCCGGTGTCGTGGAGTTCCTGAAGTTCGGACGCGAGGGTTTTTTCGAGTGTGGTTTGCATGTGTGGGTCTCCCTTAATGTCTCTCAAACCGCACATTATAGCCGCTGAGAGCGCGGACCAAAAGTCGCGCCCAAGATCGACGCTGTGGGTGCGTGCTGTGGGTGGGGCGGGCGTCAGGAAAGCGGGTAAACCGGTGGGGCGGCCCTC
>JAGMDK010000426.1 GCA_023128695.1 Phycisphaerae bacterium | reverse complement strand
ACCCACTATGTTGACGCTCACCCGGAGAGGCAGGCATGTGCTTGAAAAGGGGCGGGGATTAGCGTACATGCATTGAGGATTGAGGAGTGAGGAGTGAGGATTGCAGATTGCAGATTGCGGAATCTGGATTGTGAGTCAGCGTCAATCCACAATCCCGCGTCCTCAATCCTCAATCCTCAATCCTCTCTAAAACGCAGGTGAAATATCGTTGCAACTGGCCGAGCTACAGTATGACCTGCCGCCGGAGTTGATTGCCCAGCGGCCCGCCGAGCGGCGAGATGCGTCGCGGCTGCTGGTGCTGGATCGCGCCGGCGGGCGGATCGAGCACCGCGTGTTCCGCGAGATCGGCGATTACCTCAACCCGGACGATTGCCTGGTGCTGAACGATACGCGGGTGATCCCGGCCCGTTTCTTCTGCCGGCGCCCGACCGGAGGCCGTATCGAAGGCCTTTTTCTGCACGCCGAGGGGAATTCCTGGCGGGCGCTGCTCAAGCCGTCGGCCCGCCTGAAGGTTGGGGAGCGGCTCGCGTGCGAGGGTTCCGAGGTCGCCCTCATCGTCCACGAACGCGGCCCGCGCGGCGAGTGGCTCGTGCAGCCGGAGGTACACGTCTCGCCGTTGGAATTGCTGGCGGAAATCGGACACACCCCGCTGCCGCCTTACATCCACCGCGACGAGGCCGGCCCGCGGGAGTTGGTGGAGGAGGACGTCGAGCGTTATCAGACGGTGTACGCCGAGCGACCAGGGGCGGTCGCGGCCCCGACGGCGGGCCTGCACTTTAGCCCGGCCTTGCTCAATGAGTTGAGCCAGCACGGCGTTCGCCGAGCCGGCGTGACGCTGCACGTCGGAGCGGGCACGTTTGTGCCGATTGCGACGGAGGAACTCGCCGAGCATGAGATGCATGCGGAGTGGTTTGAGGTGACGGAGGCGGCCGCGGCTGCGATGCGCTCGGCGCGGGACGCCGGCGGCCGGCTCGTCGCAGTCGGCACTACCGCCACCCGCGTGCTGGAATCATTGCCGCGATATGACTCTGCCCATGATAATGATAAGGTTTCCGGTGGGCTGAGTGCCGCCGGCGGCTGGACCGATATCTTCATCTACCCCCCGTACCGTTTTCGCAACGTCGATCGCCTGCTCACCAACTTCCACCTCCCCGGCAGCACACTGCTGGCCTTGGTGATGGCGTTCGCTTCGGTCGAGCAGATTCGAGCGGCGTACCGGGCGGCGATTGAACAGCGCTATCGCTTCTACAGCTACGGCGACGCAATGCTGATTCTGTAAGCTGCGAGATAAGCGAGCACAATCCGTATTATAATACGAGGCCCTGGGCTGATGATGAGGACAATGAGGACACTGTTATGAGTAAAATCGCTTGGTGCGCGGCGGGGCTCGCGATCCTGCTGGGAACCGAAGTAGCCGCGGCGGAGGGGCAACGGCCGCTGCGCGAGGTCCAATCGGAAAACAAACATTTTGTCCTGCGGATCGAGCCCGGACGCCCCGGACGCGCGGGGCGGAGCTGCCAAGCCACGCTCTTCAAAAGGTCCGAGCGGAACCAACGCGGCCGCAAGGTCTGGGAGCGCGCCCTGGTCAACGACGTGGCCCCGATGGCCGCGTTCATACGTAACGACGGCCGCTTCCTCGTGACTTTGGACGAATACCGCTGCGGCGGAGCACGCCACGCGTTGGTGGTCTACGGAGCCCAGGGCCAATTGCTGCGACACTTCCTCCTCCAGGACCTGTTGAGCAAGAGTGACTGGGAGCACGTTAAGGTGAGCCGGCGCGAAGTATCCTGGCTGAAAGACGCGCGCTGTGCGTTCGCCGACGAGCAGGGCCGGTTCATCATCGAGCTGAAGTGGGGCCGCACGGTTCGCATCGACCTGAAAATGCTGCAAGTCGTCGGCGAGGACGGTCGTCCTGCCGGGGGTGTGCTCGCCGCGATTCCCGCGGAAGTCCTGCTAGAGCTCCTCGGGCACCTGGAAAAAGACGGCGAGCAGATTATCGCCGAGAGACTCGCCGAGCTGGCCGAGTTGAGCCCCGAGGAACGAGCTGGGGCCGAGGCCGTCGCGGAGCAGCTCTCGCCTGAAGATCAAGCCGGGGGCTTGGAAGAAGTGGCCGCCACGGAAGAGGAAGTCCCGGAAGTTGCCCTGGCTGATGACGCCGCGGTCGCGGAGTTGCCCGCGGATGACGTTGCGACAGTTGCTGAAGCACCGGCCGGCGTTGAGCCGGAGGTCGTGGACGCGGAAGTCTCGCCAGATGTGGTGCCTGACGTGGAAGAACGGTCCGCCGAGGTGCATATTTATGCGGGGCTTGAAATCCCTGCCCCGAATCCAGCCGACAAAACCGATTACATCGCCTGGGTGAATGAGCTGGGCGTGGTTGAGGGTCCGGATGCCGCCCCGATCTACGACGCGGCGGTCGCGCAGTTGGTGAACCCGGATGAGCAAAAGGATGTGCTTCGCGCGGCGTCCCACGGCGACCAGGACGCGTTGGCCTCGCCGGAGTTGGCGGCGTGGCTCGCGGAGAACGGAACGGCGCTCGATACGTTTCGCGAGGCGTCGCGGTACCCGGCCAGGAGTTGGGAACATCACACTGAATCCGGGGCCGTGTTCGATATCCTCTTGCCGAACCTGTCGCCGATGCGACAACTGGCCTATGGGGCCGTCGCCGAGGGGCGTTTTTTGGCGGCAGAAGGGCGGCCGGCGGAGGCGGCCGAAAGATTTCTCGACACTCTGGCCGCGGGCCACCATATCAGCCAGGGCTTCACCTTGATCGAAGATCTCGTGGGCGTGGCCATGCAGGCGCTGGCCACGGAAGCCCTGCTCGATTTGGTGGCCGATCCGGCGACGGCCGAGTTGGACTTCATGAGCCTGGCGGACGAAGTGGAAGCCGCATACTCGCCGGCCCGTTCATCCGCGGTATCCATTCAGGGTGAGCGCGCCTTTTTCATGGATTGCACGCAGCGCCTCTGGGACGTTGATCCTCAGACCGGCCGGACCGTGCTCAATCCGGAGAAAGCCCGCGAGTTCATCTCCATGGTCGGCGTCGAGGACAACGATAGCCCTGAGGGCAGCTCCATAATGGCGGAAATGCTTCAAGCCGATTACGAGCAGACCGTCGCGGACGGTGACAGCTACTACGACACCTTAACCACGGCGGTCTCGCTGCCGTATCCGGAAGCCTCCCGGCAGCTTGAAGAGCTGGAAGCCGAACTGGTTGACAATAAGGACAAGAGCCCCTTAGTTCGCCACCTGATGCCCTCGCTGTCGCGTTATCATTACATCAAGGTACGCGGCGAAGCAAACCGCCGGAGCGCTCTGCTCGTCACCAACATCCAGGCCTACCGGCAGGAGTATGGCGAGTATCCGACGGCCCTGGACGTGTTCGCGGAGCGGGACTTCGCGGTCGATCCCTTCAGCAACAGCGGCTTTATTTACCGCCGGGAGGGCGACAGCTTCGTCTTATACTCGACCGGCGGGAACTTGGCGGACGACGGCGGGGTTCATGACCGTCGGGGTGATACGAACGATCTGGTCTTCTGGCCGCGGCCGGAGTAGGTCGGGCTCCGCCCGGCATCGGGGAAGACGTTCGTCGGGCAGGAATCGTACCTCACGAACCGGTCTGAGCCAATGGGATGATGCGATCCTCGGTCAAACTGGCGGCATACTGCAAGGCTTCGGTGATGTCGTCTAGTTCGAGGTCGGGATAGGCTTCGAGGATTTCCTCGGGCGACATCCCGCTCGCCACGCAGCGAACCACCGTGGCTACCGGAATCCGCAGTCCCCGAATACAAGCCTGCCCCCCCATCTTGGCCGCGTCAAACGTGATCCGGTCGAACGTCATTAGAATGCCTCCAAGACGGCGCTTCGAGCCTCAATCATTCTAGCATGTATGGGCCGGGTATCGAGTCCACCAGCGAGGTTGCAAGGTTGCTTCAAGTGCCGCCCGGGGCGGTGACGTGGGCGGCCAGCGCCCCGGCCCACGCTGCCTGGGCGGTCGTGATCGGCTTCATGTCACCCGCGACGAGGCCCAGGTTGGCCAGGTTGGCAGTGGCGTAGGTGACGAAGTTGTCCAGCCAGGCGTTGAACGCGGCGTCGCCGCCGGGGACGTAGAGCGGAAGGTGTGCCCGGGACGCATTACCCGGTTTGTGAGGCAGTATTTTCGTCTTTGGGTTCGGGCGCTGCGTTTCTTCGGGACACCACTCTATCCCGATGTCTTTCTTGAAGTCGCCGATAATGCTCCACCAGTTTCCGTGGATCGTGGTCCACCGAGGCCGATATTCTGTGCCGTACTTCGCGTATAGCAGCGATTGTTGGATCATCTTTCATGGCGATTGTATCTCCCCAAGAAGTTCCAGTGGCGTAACAATTGTAGGAACGAACAGACCGAGAAGCGTATTGATCCGTCGGATGTGACCAAACTTGTTTGCGTTTGCCAAATGCCGACAGTTCCATGTCAGCAGAAAATCGCATTTGTGGAATGAGGCCATTGCCAGATGCAGGGCATCACCGGTGGGGTCCTCCGGCATTACGTGGTGGAAAATGTATGCCGCTACGATGTCAGCAATCGCTTCATCGGTTTCGAGCAGCGGCAAGCTCTGAATTAACGCGAGAGCATCGTTCTTGATGGGGAATGAGCCGGCTTCGAGTTCTTCAATTACAGCCTCACTGGCGAACACGTCATAGTCAATAAGGTGATCGTCCCACCATTCGCGTGTCCACTCACGTCTCGCAACCATGTCCGGTTCAGTTCGGACTTCGTGGTAGAAACTCGGTATCGACGTTTCGATATAGATGCTTGGTTTCATTTCATGTCACGATCGTCGTATGTGCATGATTGCTGCTGCCGAACTACAAGGCTCCGATGTGCGGACCGACCAGTTCATCGTGCTGTCCCAGAATGGTCCGCGAAGCGGACCCTGCCCGGCTGGGTCGCGCTCTTGGCAGCCTGCTGCGCGGTGACATGGGCGCTGAGTGATGTGGCCCACGCGGTTTGCGCGGTCGTGATCGGTGTCATGTCACCCGCCACGAGGCCCAGGTTGGCCAGATTGGCAGTGGCGTAGGTGACGAAGTTGTCCAGCCAGGCGTTGAACGCGGCATCGCCGCCGGGGATGTAGTCGGCCATCGCAGGGACTCATTTGCTTGACAGGGGGCGCCGCCGCGTCCCCGGGTCCGGGTCAAATCGAACCGGCCGGGATCATACGGCCGGGCCGGGGAGGAGGCAAGGGGCGATTTCGGGGGGCGTTCCGCTGTCCCAGAATCGAGACTCCAGGTTCAAAGCTGGGCTACCCGTCGGAACGCAGTCGGTGCCTGCGGTGCAGGCACTGAGAGTAGGCGGCGAGCCTCAGCCCACAGCACTCAACCGCCGCTGCCGGCAAACGCACTCTGGAACGCCGCGAAGTCGCTCAGGTCCACATCGTCGTCGATGTCCAGATCAGCGTCGTCACAGCCCGCCGGGTACGGATTGTCTGGGCCGGCCATACAACCGGCGAAGATGGCGAAGTCGTCCAGGTCCACGTCGCAGTCGCCGTCCAGGTCACCAGGGAGGGGCGGGAGGGCGGTGAGCGTCACGTCGTTGGTGTTGTAGGTGACCGAGAAGCAGCCTTGCCCCGTCACGGTCAGAAACTCGCCGGTCACCGAACCGGCGGTCAGGATCGTGAACTGCTGGCCGACCTCGGGCACGAAGCCGTTGATGAGTTCCACGTCCAGTTGGCCGTCAAGACTTGCCGTGCCCGTAACGTCGAGGATGTCGTATTCGCTACCTGGCGTTGTACCGCCGATCTCGATGGACAGGACCCCCAAGGCGCTCTGTGTGAAACCGCCTACAAGGGTCAGGATACCGGTCGAGCCGCCGGGCGCAGCCGTCCCATCACTGACCACGTTGCCGGTCAGCGTCCCGCTACCGGCCAGGGTGCCGTCGGAATACACCCGCGTGCGGTCCGGTGTGGTTTCGGCCGGTCCGGAGCCGATGGTGACCGTGCCGCCGTCAAGCGTGAGCGTCCCGAGGTCCCACAGGCGCAGCGTGTCGCCGATCACCAGCGAGCCGCCGGCCGCCACGCTTCCGTCAGCCGTTCCGCCGTTGGTGGTCTCGTCGCCGCCGATGTAGAACGAGTCGGTCACGGTCCAGGCCGAGTCCGTCCCGGTGATCACGGCCGTGCCGGCAGCGCCGACGAAGCGGGCGATGAACCCGTCGGCACTGCTTATCGCTCCGCCGGCTTCGATGTCGAGTGTCCCCTGACCGTAGAAGCCGATCGACAGGTCCCCGTCCTGCTCCCAGAGCGACCCCGTCCCTGTGACCGTCACGACTCCGGTGCCTCCGGCCACGACGCCGACGATCCCGCTGGAGTTCGTCGGCCAACCCTCCTTGCCCGTCACGACGTGTCCCCCGTCGGCGATGAGGAGAGTCCCGGATCCCCCACGCCCCACCCGGACCTGGGTCGCGGCGTCGTAGGTAGAGCCGGACCCGGTAACGGTCAATTCGCCGACAGATCCACTATAAGTCCCGAGGGTCAGCGCGTAATTCGTCGCTAGATGTGACATTTCCCCGCCCGCCTCGATGAGTAGTGCGCCTTGGCCGTACCTGCCGACCAGAATGGGGTTGTCCGCATCGATGGTTATTCTCGAGCCGGTTCCGGTGACAGTCGCAGAGCCGATCGATCCGGAATGGGACCCAATCCTGCAGCGGTTGAACCCTGTCATGAGGCCGCCGTTCTCGATGCGGAGTGTTCCGATGCCATCGAGGCCGATGTCACAGTGATAGTCCACTGTCAATGATGATCCGGGCCCGGACACGACAACGGTGCCCTCAGCCGGGGCCGATCCACCTCCCCCGCCATGACCTCCCCACGCAATATGGAAGGCGGAATCCGGGTCACGGCCGACGCGCACAGACGCGCCGTCGGTGATCGTGAGCGTTCCCTGTGCACCGAACACCTGACCGACCACCATACCATTAGCGTCAAGCAGAGTGCCGGGACCGCCCACGTTCATCTCGCCAACGGCATTGTCGAAAGTGCCGATGAAGACTTCGTGCGCGAAGACTCCGCCTCCGTCCGTAAGGTTGAGAGTGCCGAGGTCCCCGTTGTTGAAGGCCACATCCACGGCCGGCCAGAAGGGTAGCGAGTAAATCCACCCATTTAGATCGAAGGTCACGGTGTCATCGCCCAGCAGCAGCGCGGAGCTATCGACGTCGCTGTTGAACAGCACGGTGTAGCCAGTGGTATGCAGGTCGAACACGGCGGTGTCGGTCGACCCAGGTACGCCGTAGCTCCAGTTGTCAGGTTGCTCAAAGTCGCCTCCGGCGGGTTCTATCCAATACGTACAGGATGAACCACCGTCGCACACGGTGATGAACTCGCTTATCGCGTCGCTTCCGCCCGGTCCAGACACGTTCTGGGTCACCTGATAGAGGCCCGGATCTCTGAAAAAGTGGTACGGACTTCTCTCTCCCGAACCGCCGCCGTCGCCGAAATCCCAGGACCAGGCCGTGCAGCCGATGGACAGGTCGGTAAACCACGTGAGCAAGGTCGGGCTACCCGACCTCGGCGCGGCGTGGAAGCAAGCCATAGGACTTGTCGTGCCGTCTATCCAGCCGGTTGTATGATCATATCCTCTAACATACTCGGTAGACTCCACAACGTAATGCACTGTGAAATCTTCGATCCATAGAGAACTGATCGCCGTCTCATAGTCCGAACTATGGGATACCCACTGACCTTGACGGCAGTCATATACCGTGCAGGATGCCTTGAATTGTGTCCAAGCTGGAACACCGTAATCCTCCCAATGGCTGGCTTCCCACGCCACTATGCCGCCTTCGCTCACGAAATTGAAGATGGACCAGTGATCGTTGAAATTGCCTGGATAATAAGCCTCGTAGTCTCGCCAACTTCCCACCGCCGGGTCGTACACCGTACACTGAACCTTCCGATCGCCCCAATAAGGGACCCCATAGTCGCTGTACAACATGGCGTGCCAGGCAACCGTCCCTCCGACATTCGTCAGGTCGTTAACACGCCACTCGTTGTTTGGGTCACAGTCGTAGTGAGTCCACTCTGTTTGCCAGAGGCCTTGTGCCGGATCGTACACAGCATAGCCAACCTCTCGCGCGTCGACATAAGGACCCAAACCATCCCAAAACAGTCGGGCCTGCCAAGCGACCACCCCGTCTTCGGTTGTCAAGTCCGTGATTGTCCAATACAAAATCTCTGGGATGAGAGCTTGATAACGATCTCCAGTTGAACCTTCGTGCCAACTTCCCGTTGTCGGATCATAGACCCTGTACCAAACAGTCCTGTCGTATCCGTCGAACTCTACGCCCGCCTCGACGTTTTGAAGCGGGGGCCAGAAGGCCTGGGCCTGCGAGGCCCCCGCGGTCAGCAAACCTACGATCGCCCACACACACACCTTCATCCCAAGATTCAGCCTCATGACGCTCACTCCTGTCTTCTTAGCCGAGGCCGCCGGTTCGCCATCCTGTGTGGAGACCCATGCGACCGGGTTCCGTGACTTGCCCATCTCTGACCCCACAGCCGAGCCCCAAAGCATCGGCGGGTGGCATGGTCCACGCTTGCGTGGCCATGCTTTTGCGAGTCCGATGGAACATGCCCACGACAAGCGTGAGCATGGCACCCGGCGCGGAGCGGACCCTACCCTCTTATCATACCGCCGCAGCCATCGGAATACCATCCTGCTGATCGCTGAAAGCTGACAGCTTCTACGCCCCGATCGTCGCGCTGGCCGTTTCGCTCCAGGGGCCCGCTTCGCCGCGGGTGCTGAGCCATCGTAACATGTAATGCGCGGTCTGCCCACCGTCCGGGCCGGTGAACTCGGCCGCGGCGGGGGCGTGTCGATTGCGGATTGACGATTGCGGATTGCGGATTTTGTCGCCGACACCGCGACATTGACTGGGCTCGCACCCCGCATCAATCCGCAATCTGCAATCCCCAATCGAGGGGGCTCGGCGTCGCGGACGGTGATGGCCAGCGCCGCCCACTGGGCATCGGTGACTCATCACAGGCAAGATGCCTGTGCCACAAGAGGGCCTGGACCCGCCGGACGACCTCGCGGATCAGCCGGTCATAGTCGCCCCGCCGGTCCTCTTGGCCCGCCGGGCTGCCGCGGCGGCCTGCCGGGCGGCGGTGTGCTCGCCGTAGGCCTTGTCCCAGTCAATCCGGGCGACCTTGAGCCGCGTCGGCACGTCCGACGGCAGCCCCAACTCGCCGTAGTGCTCATAGACGTAGGCCTCGAAGTTCGCCTGCCAGGCCGTTCGCGGACCATTCTGGAGTGGCACGATGAACCCGGCGGTCAGCACAGCGGACCCTATGACACTTCAGTCCCCGCGGCCGTTCGCGATGCTAATGGTCCTCTCCCGCGGGGCACCGCGCGGGCTGAAGCCCGCGGCTCTTCACGGGGGTTGGGTCCGCGCTGATGAATGATCGGCGGTCAGCCGGTATCATCGCGGCATGTCTCCATCCGAGAAGAACGCCGAGTCCGATCCGAACACAACGCGGATGTCGATCGGCGAGCATCTGGACGAGCTCCGAAGGTGTATCGCCCGGAGTCTGATCGCGCTGGTCCTGGCGTGCGTGCTGTGCATCTGGCCGGCCAAGTTCCTGTTGAAGATGCTGGCCCGCCCGGTCATCATGGTCCTGCGGGAGCACGGTCAGCCGGACAGTTTCCTCGCCACCCATCCGGTCGAGAACATCCTGGTCTACATCAAGGTGGTGCTCATATTCGGGCTGATCATCTCCGCCCCATACATCATCTATCAGCTTTGGAACTTCGTGGCGGTGGGGCTCTATCGGCGTGAAAAGGCCTGGGTCTCTCGCCTACTGCTGCCGAGTGTCGGGCTCTTCGTCACCGGGGTGGCTTTCATGTACTTGTTCGTGCTGGTGGCGAGCCTGAACTTCCTGGTCTGGTTCAGTAGCTGGCTGCCGCTGCCGGAAGCCAACCCGAACGTGATCGAGCGGGCGCTGCTGGGGCAGAAAAAAGTTGAGCCGGCCGAGAGCCGACCCCTGGAGAGTGAACCCGTGGTAGTGCCGTTGCTGGATGTCGACCCGGAGTCGCCGCCGCCGGGAGCGGTTTGGGTCAACCTTTCGGACCGCAAGCTGAAAGTGCAGGGGGCCGAGGAGCACACCTACTCGGTGCAGATATTACGCGATGATCGGCGAGCCCTCGTGACGACGCACTTCAAGATCGGGGAGTATCTCAGCTTCATGCTGGTAATGATGATCGCGTTCGGGGTGGCGTTTCAGACGCCGCTGGTGGTGATCTTTCTGGCCCGGGCGGGGATCGTGCCGGTGGCGACGTTCCGTAAGTACCGCAAGGTGGTGATCTTCGTGATCGTCGTTACCGCGGGGATTCTGGCTCCGCCGGATCTAATAAGCCACTTGTTGCTATCGGGCCCGATGATTGTGCTGTTTGAAATCGGGCTCCTGCTCGCGGGCCGCCGAAAGAAGCTCGGGTGATTCACCGCAGAGAACGCAAAGATCGCAGAGAGAGAAAAGACAAAAGGTTATGGTTATGTTGTATATGCGATTTACACCATGTCGAAACGGAATCTGCTTTGATTATGCTGTAACTTCTTTTCTGACATTACTCTGCGCTCTCCGCGTGCTCTGCGGTGAATAATCCGGATTAGATGAGCAGTAAACTCGACAGTCTCGACGAGCAGGTTCATTACCTTCTGGAGCAGGGCAAGAGCCGCCCCTCTTCCCGGAGCCGGCACCGTGACACCATCTTCAAATTGCTCTTGGGGCCGGTTAAAGGCTTGTCATGGCACGACTTAGCGACGTGGAGAGCGAAAGTGCCGGCTGATGTTCGCCATGACGCCGTCGAGAATTGGTGGGTGGAACATTTTCGGCATGCGTTCGACCAGCTCGACAACGTGAATTGGGAAGTGGGCGAGGGGTTTGACGTCGTGAACCCGAACAGGGTGCAGACGCCGTCGAACCTGCGACGCTGCCTGACGGCGGCGGTCATCCGCGACGCGCGAAAGGAGTGCAGCCGCTGGATGCGCGAGCATGGTCGCCGCCCGGTGGAGGAGAGAACTTTGGCGGGGGATGTAACAGACACAACCCCGGACGACAATATTCAAGTGAGGGAAGAAAGCGAACAGGTCCAAGAGGCGATCGGCAGGTTGCCGGCCGAATTGCGAGAGCCTTTCATCTTCCGGTGGTGCACGGACTGGACGCTCCGAGAGATCGCTCAAGTTATCGGCACGAACCATGTGAGTATCCATCGCCGGTTAGTCAAGGCGAAGTCGCTCTTACGACAATTTCTCGATGAGATGAACAATGGCATCCGCGAAGGACAGCGACGCAACCATAAGTGATTGCGAACAAAGCGTTTCCGAGGATCAACTGGCCTTGCTGGGACCGGGCGCCGACTGCCTGTCCTACAACGAGCTCGCCGCGCTGGCCAGCGGACAACGGAGTCCGAACCCGCGGCAGGCTGAGCACCTGGGCTCCTGCCTGTCGTGCCGGACGGTCATCATAGTCACGGCGTGCGAGAAGCCGGTCGTCGGGCATCCGCTCCTGCGTGAGGACGCTTGGAGGGCTGATTACGCGCGCAGTACCGGCTGGACCGACTTCATCGCCCTCATCCGGCAGAACGCCCCCAGGCGTCGCTGGGTAATTCATTGGGCGGTATCCTTGGCGGCAGCGGCGATCATCCTGCTCGCGGTTATCCCAGCTTGGCTGTCTTCGTCTCGGCACGGGACCCAGGTTTCCGAAATCGTTCACGTGGAGTGGCTGCCCGGTACCACCCGGAGCGACGAACGGCGTGAGGATACGTTCCGAATTTCGGCTGCGGAGGCCTGCACGGTACTCGAGGTTTTTCGGACGTGGGATAACGCCGGACAGGTGCTGGATTGGGGCCTGGGCGAGCGCGTTTCATTAGCCGCGGGAGAGGCTTACACGCTCAAGTTGGATGTTACTGATGATCCGCCGGGGGAACAGTTGCTTGCACTGGTGGTCGCTCAGCAGCCCGGTGAACTCCCGGCGGAAGGTGAGCCGGCGGCGGCAGTGCTGAAGTGTCTGCGACGTGCGGTCCCGCCCGCCGAGACCGGCGATACGGCCGCCGCTCTCGCCGCGCTGCGGGCGTGCCTGCCCGAACAAACCACGCTGGCGTGGGAGACGTTCGACACGCAGTAGTCCGGTGCCTTTGCTGAACAGCCTCAGTTCCCGGAGCCGATCAAGATGAACCCCGCCCAGTAATAGGGATGCTCGAAGGGCCGGTCGTCGTTCGGCAACGACGGGTCTGATCTGGAAACCACCTTGCCGCGCTGGAGCTTGCTTTTTTCAGCATTCGCTTCCGACCACGTGAGTTCGCGCAGCCAGCACTTGGCCTCTCGCAGGGCGCCGACTTTTGGCATGGGCTCTCCGGCGGCGAAACGGCCGCGCGGTTGGTCGTATCGGCCGAGCATGTTTTGGTAGAACCGGATCATCAGGAGCTTGGTGGCATCGTCGTTGACGCTCCAGAGGGACAATACGAGGTTTTCCGCCCCGGCCAGCAGGAAAGCCTGGGCGAAGCCGAGGTGCCCCTCGCCGTCGGCCGGCCGGCCCAGCGCGCTTTGGCAGGCACTGATGGTCACGAGTTCGGCGTTCAGCTTGCCCCGCCATTCTCGCAGCACCTCGCCCATGTCCAGCCCGCCGTCATAGATCGGTTCGGCGTTGTTTGCGGCAAATGACGGATCGGGCAGCTCTACCTGCGAGAGCAGGATCGTGCTTTTCGTCGGCCGGCGGGCATTGGCCAGGGCATGGGTGGCGAAATGGAGGTAGTGGAACTCTCGGAGCCGATCCGCTCGCAAGAGCTCTCCCAAGTGAGGTTCGCTGGCGTCCGGGCCGACCCACAGGGTGCGGTTTTCGGTTGCAAAGAGCCGCGCGATTTCTCGGACCTCGGCGCGCGTGCCGGGCAAACGCACGAAGCGCTGTCGTTGGTCACGTTCGCCGCGGGCGGCGCCGCGAAGTGTTTCATCGTCCACGCCGCCGTCTCGGGTTATTGCCAAGGCCGTGGCGATGGGGCCGGTTTCGGACTGCTGTTCCGCCGCCATCTGGTTCATGTGGTCTTGGTTGAAGGGTGGATCGCCGAGGGCCAACAGCGTTGGGTGTCCGTCGGGCGGCGTACGATTCCTGGGGAGCAGCTTTGTAGCGTCCGGGCTCCGTCCCGGACGTCCTAAGTCTCCGTCGGGCGGCGTCCGCTTCCTGGGGAGCAGCGCGTACAGCGTTCCGGAGGGTGCGTACGAGACTTCGTAATCGTCGTTTAATGCCTCGACCGGGACCTTTGCCATTTTGCCGGCGGGCAATACCACCAAATGTCGAATCCCCTGCAAATGCGGCCGTAACGGCTCCAGGCGTTGCGCGGCCAGGCGGTCCAGGACTTTCCGCGTATCGTCAAGACTACCCAATGCGACCGAGCAATCAAAGAGGCCGTACACCGCCCCGTTCCACATTTCTCCGTGGGGCTTGGGCAGGTTCTCGGATACGCTGAGGAGTCGGTCGCGTTGTGTCGGCGTCAAGGGCACCTTCGTACGCAACCAGCGCCCCGCAAACTCGACCGCCGGCATAGTCGCACAGACTTCGACCGCCCGGGGCGGGGTTGGCAAGGGGGCGGGCAGAGGCGCGGCTACTTCTCGCCTGGCCAGCAGCCGGGCCACGCCGTCGGGCAGCTCTTCATCGAAGATCGTCCACGTGCCGTTTTCGCCGCTGCCGGGCAGGGGAACCCAGATCGGTGCCCCGGCGTTCCGCAACACCACGCCCCAGTGCTCGCCGCGGGCCACCGCCCAAAAACGCACGTCAACCCAGGCGATGAGCGCGGCGTCGGGCGGCAACCTCTTTTGAATTTCTTCCAAGGAGTAGGTTTCGCCGGATACAACTCCGTATTTCTCGTTCAGTTGGGCCCGCAGCAGGGCCAGCTCGGCGGCCGCCTGAGCGTGGGTCGTCCGCAGTGTTTCCAGTTCGCGGCGGACTTCGTCGGCCAACGGTTGCGCTCGCCGCAGGGTTTCGAGCTGGGCGTCGAGGGTACGCAAGCGGGCGTGCAGGCGGTCTTCCCGTTGCCGCTCAGTGGCATTGAGACGGCGCACCCGCGGCTCGGCCAGGGCATCCCGCAGACAGCGGGCCAAGCTGTCCTCGAATCGTCGCCAGGCCTCGCGCGGCTTTCCGTTCCGAACCAGGCAGGCCACGAGTCGCCCGAAGGTATAGGTGTCCGCATCGAACTGGTTGCGTCCCAGGTCGCGCGCGTCAAACCGTAGGCGGGCCCGTTCGGCCGCTTCCACCGCCTCGACCCACAGGGGTTCGGCCGCGCGGTATTGCCCGCGCTCGTGGAGAAAAAGAGCCAGGTTAACGCGGAGCATAACGACGGCGGGATGATCCGTGCCCTGCGTGACAGAGAGAATCGACAGGGCCTCGCGCTGGCAGCGTTCGGCCTCGTCGTCCTTACCCTGCTTGGCCAAGGCGACGGCCAAGTTGTTCAGGGCGTACCCCACTTCGTGGTGCCAATCGCCGTACAACTCCTTGCGGATCGCCAGCGCTTTGCGGGCAATTAGTTCCGCCTCGTCCCAGTCCGCGAGAACGAACCGCAGAATGGACAGGTTCGAATACGTTGTAGCCACATCCGGATGGGCGGTGTTGCCGTGCAACTCCTCGTAAATCTTGAGCGCCTCCTGGTAACACTCCTCGGCCTCGTCATAGTGACCGACGGTCTTTAGCAGGACGCCGAAATCGTTCAGGCAACTCGCGAGATCTTCCCGAACATCGCTTTCCGCGTTGCGGAATACGCGCAGGGCTTCCGTCAAGTGCTCGTAAGCCTCGTGATAGTCTTTCTTGCTGAAGAGGGTCGCGGCCAGGTCGGCCAGCGCGCCGGCAACCTGCGGATGTTCGCTGCCGTACGTTTGCCGGCGGATGGCGACGACCCGTCGCTGGAGAGCCTCGGCCGATACGTAATCAGCAGCCTCTAACAAGCGTGCTGCCAGTTGCCCGAGACCGTCAGCGATGTCTTCCAGCCGCACGCCGCGGGCCGGGACCCGTTCCAGCAGGGCGACGACCTCCGCCCCATCCGGCGTTTGCGGCCGATCCAGCATTTCTTGAATCTCGGCCAGGATTTCCGCCTCGAGGCCGGGTTCGCGGGCAGCATCAGCCTGCTGATCCTCTATGTCGCCGGGCGTTTGGGCCAGGGTTTGCGCTGGTCCAAACCCATTCCAGGAGACCTCGGCCGGGAGGGCACACGGCAACAGTATTAGAAAAAACCGCAGTCTGATTAAGCTCATCTTCGCACTCTACCTTTTCGCAGACACGGCATGGTACAACACTCTCTCATTAATTCTGGTGCCCTGTCAACCCTCAATTGCCGGGCTGGTGTGCCACTGCTCTTGAGCAGTATTTCTTAGCATCATGTAACCATCCAGGGGCCGGCTCTCCATTCATTTATTACGCAAAAAGTCACATTTTTCTGTAACAAAGGGTCGACGCAACGCCAAAGACTTATGGAGAAATGACTCAAGGAGGTCGGCGTGTGTGATTCTCTCGGCAAACCGGTTCCGCAATCTGCCGCCGCTTCGATTTCGGTTTACCGGTTGCCGGTTGCTGTTACGTATCTATCTTCTAGCGAACAAGGCGGTGCTGACAATGCAATCCGCTGTTAGTAAACAATGTTTGGAATGGTCCGGACAAGACCTAAGCACGTTGTATCGATCGATAGAACCTGGTTTACAAGGAAGGAGACTGAAATGATGAGACGAAACAAACATGTTGTAGTTGCACTCGTTGTGACGAGCGGGATGCTCCTGGCCTCCGCGGCGGCAGTCGCCGATGGTAACGGGGCGCTGCAAACCACGATTCAGGTCATTGCCCTTGAAGGCGAACAGATCCCGGGTGAGCCGCCGGGAGCTGTCTACGGTCAGCTCGACGACGGCGTTGCCATCAACAGCCAAGGCATGGCTATATACGGCGACGGGGACGGTATCTACGCCTACCACACTGGATCCGGACTGTCCGAAGCACTTCTGCGCATAGATGACGCCACTCCGCCTCCGTCCCCTTACTGGTGGGATGGCTGCTCCAGTCCATGCCCCGAGTATTGCTGCGATTATGACCCCGGTTGTACTGAGGTATTTACGCTATTTGGGGCTAGAGAAGTGAAGGCAGCGCACGGCCCATCCGTAGGGCTCAGCATCAGTGATGACATCGGTGGCGATGATCCTTACATCCTGTTCTACGCTTTTTCTGAGGCGGGCAATTGCCAGGAGCCTGATTGGAATGGCTGGGGGACCGAGAGATGGTACCGCTTCCGCTACCCTGCAGGGCCAACCGAAATAATCTGGTATCCCCAGAGCGCCGGTTGCCAGGAGGATATTCGCCAGAGTGTCAATCTCGGACGGCTACGACGCGACGGTTCTCTCGTTCAGTCGGTGTACGAGTTCCGCTGCGAGTGGCCGTGCGATCAGTGGTTTGTCAGTTTGGCTGCGGGACATGGCCAGTGTTTCATCGCCGAGGGAGGTGCCGCCGCGCCCGGCCCGGGTGGACATTTTCCGGTCTTTGAAGAAGAGATGGACGGCCACGAAGCCTTCTGGGCTCCCACCCGACATAACGCGCCGAACCAGACCCTCTTTCTAGCCACTGTGATGACCGGACCAGATCCTGGGGATTTCGAGACCCGTTTGATTCTCGACGACAACGGTGTATCGTGTATGGTCGCCCGCGACGGAACCGCAGCCAACGGCGGCAATCCCGACGAGTTTGTTGTTTTGCCCTCCGCGGTTCGAAAGCTCGGCGACGTGGGTAGCGAACTTTGCGACATCGGCAACCTCACGCAGCATGCTCCCGACGTTGTCTTTCAAGCCGAGATCCATGAAGAAGGGTCGTATCCAGAAGAAGGCATCTTCCTCTGGAGTCAGGGCCTCAACCCAGTCTGCGACTCGGACGTGATCCGGCCCCTCGTGCGGTCAGACGAAACCTATACCTGTGCCGGGCCCTTCTCGGTTGACGGGTTTCAGGCGCCCTTGATCGGCGGCTCCAACACCGACCATCCCTTTGTGGTCTTTCGGGCTTCGTACGACCACGGCATTTACGTTTATTGCGAGGACTTTATCGAAGGCCATCGCGTTGTGCCCTTGGTCCTCCACGGTGATCCACTCCCACCACCATACGAGGATCACTGGTTCTGTACGTTCTCTGATATCGACGTAAACGACGAGGGACAAGTCATCTTCGAGGCTGACATCGACTACGGGGGTGACCCCAGGGGCGTCTATATCACCACCGTGCAGCTTGCCGACTGCAACGAAAACGGAATCCCTGACCAGTGCGACGTCGGGAGCGGGTTCAGCGAGGATTGCAACACGAACGGCATTCCCGACGAATGCGACATTGCCGAGGGCACGTCATTGGATGTCAACGGGAACGGCATCCCGGACGAGTGCGATTTTCCGACACCGTGTCCCGGGGACAGCAACTGCGACGGCGTGATATCCTGGCGCGACATCGACTATTTCGTGGCGGCAATGAACGACAACGTAGCCGCCTGGATCGCAATGTTCCTGCCAGGCGTGCCGACGTGCTCGTTCGAGAACAACGACGTGAACGCGGATGGGACGGTTTCGTGGCGTGACATCGATCCAATCGTGGAGCTGATGAATACAACCTGCCCGTAGCGTCTTATACAACCATCAAGTGAAAGGGAGCGCCGGGCGTCTCGCCCGCGCTCCCCTTCGATTCAAGAGTGATCCGGTTGGGTGGCCCACCCGGCCGTAAAACCGGGGGAATACCTCTCCCACAACGACGTCCGGGACAGAGCCCGGGCGCTACATGATTTTTGCGGCGGAGTGTTGGCCCTCATCGCCGACGCCCTCTCTCGCGAGTGGAACAGGAAGCCCTGACAACGCGGGACGAAGCGTTACGTCACGTCCGCCTCGTTGTCCGCTCGCCCGCCGGCATACCTCGGCGAAATCGCCTGGTAGGGCCGCCCGAGCAGCTTCTTGACCAGGATTACTTCCCCCATGTCGTTCCCTTCGATGAGGTGTCCGACGTATTGGAGAAGATACCCCGCCCCCAACAGCACCACCGGCCGCCACCACAAATGCCACCACCCGTGGTAAAGCTGCACCCCCGCGAGCACCACCGCGGCGGCCGCGAGCGGGATTCCCACGAGGTGCAGGCCGCGCGAGAGCGGATGCCGGTGCCGCTGGAGCCAGTTCCGCAACCATTGTGGGTGCCTTGCGTTCACGTCACGGATAATAGCCGCCCGGCCCGCCATGGCAACATTTGCGCGGCACCGGCATTCCTTCGACTTTGCTCAGGACAGGCTTGCCGGTGGGTCCACAGGCTGGAAGCCTGTGCCACATGTTAGGCTGCTGAAAGCTGACCACTAAAAGCTGACCGCTTTTTTATGGAACTATCGCCCATCATCCGCGTCAGATACCATAGGACACTGTCTAAAAAGCTGCCCCCGCCGGGCATTACCGTCAAACAGGAGGCTCGCCATGAAACTGCTCCGCCTGAGTGCTCTGGTCTCGTTGCTCTTCGCGGCCGGGCCGCTGGCCGCCGCCGAAACTACCGATCTCGACGTCACCCGCGTGGCCCTGTTCTCCAGCGGCGTGGGCTACTTCGAGTGCGACGCCACCGTCAGCGGCGACGCCACCGCCGAGCTCAAGTTCCGCACCGACCAGATCAACGACATCATCAAGTCGATGGTCGTGCAGGACTTCGACGGCGGGAAAATCGGCATCATCAGCTACGCCTCGCAAGACCCGATCGAGAAAACCCTGCGCAGCTTCGGCGTCGACCTGACCGGCAAACCCACCCTCGGCCAGCTCCTCGACCAGCTCCGCGGCGAGCCGGTCGAAATCACCGGGGCCCTGTCGCTGGAGGGCATCATCGTCGGCGTCGAGAAAACCCCCATCTACAACCCCGACGGCAAGATGATCCAGGAAATCGAGCGGCTCACGCTGCTCACCGACGCCGGCCTCCAGCAACTGCCGCTGGCCGAGTTGTCAGGCATCAAACTCGCCGACGAGAAGGTCGCCGCCGAGCTGCGCAAGGCCCTCGCGACCCTGGCCCGCGCCCACGACGCCGACAAGAAGAGCGTCACGCTGAGTTTCAAGGGTGACGGCGAGCGGCGAGTGCGCGCGGCGTACCTGCTCGAAGCCCCGATCTGGAAGACCAGCTACCGCCTGGTACTCTCCGACGATGACAAACCCTTCCTGCAAGGCTGGGCCACCGTCGAAAACGCGACCGAGGAAGACTGGAATAACGTTCGGCTGTCGCTGATCTCCGGCCGCCCGATCTCGTTCCGCATGGACCTCTACACGCCGCTCTACGTCCCCCGCCCGCTCGAACAGCTTGAATTGTACGCCTCATTGCGGCCGCCGGAGTATGAAGGTGGATTCGCCGCGAGGGGTGAAGCAAAGATGGCTCGTCGCGCCCGCGGGAAAGGGGGCGCGCTACCCGGGGCTCCGCCACCTGGTACCGTAGGCGAGAGACTTAGAAGTTTTATGACAACGGGAGATGAGCCTGCTGATGGTGAATCATGGGCAGCCCCAGACATAGATCTGCACGCCGGCGTCGAGTCCATCGCCACCGCCCAGGAAGCCGGGGAGCTGTTTGAGTACCGTATCGCCACGCCGGTCTCGATCCCGCGGCAGCACTCGGCGATGTTGCCGATCGTCAACCAGGAAATCGAAGCCGAGAAGATCAGCATTTTCAACATCCGCACCCATCCCAAGCACCCGCTCAACGGCCTGGAACTCAAGAATACCACCGGCCTGCACCTCATGCAGGGTCCGGTCACGGTCTTCGACGGGAGCATCTACGCCGGCGACGCCAAGCTGCCGGACCTCAACCCGGCCGAAAAGCGTCTGATCGCGTACGCCCTTGACCTGTCGACCGAGGTGCTGATCAAGCAGAAGCCGCAGCCGGACGAGCTAATCAGTCTGCGGATCGCCAAGGGTGTTCTTTGGCACCGCCACAAGTACATGAACGATCGCGAGTACCGGATCAAGAACAAATCCGACAAGGACCGCACGGTGCTTATCGAGCAACCGCATTCGGAGGAATGGAAGCTGGTCGAGCCGAAAGAGCCCTACGAGCGGACGCGGAACCTGCTGCGTTTCAAGGTGGGGGTGCCGGCCGAGCAGACGGTGCCGTTCCCGGTACGCTTGGAGCGCGTCGCCGATCAACATCTCACACTGAGCAATGCCGGCCTGGATCAGATTCGGCTCTATCTCCGCGCTCGGGTGATATCGCCGGCGGTTCAGGAAGCGTTGGAAAAGGTAACCGCGTTACGGGTCGAGCTGGACGACGTCGCCCGCCGCCGGGTCGCTTTGGAGCGGGAGCGTGACGAAGTTGTTCGCGACCAGGCCCGGATTCGCGAGAACCTCAAGACGCTGGACAAGAACACGGACGCCTATCGGCGGCAGCTCAAGCTTTTCGACGAGGTTGACGCCCGCATCGCCCGCCTCGGGCGCGACATCGGCGAAGCACGCGAAAAGGAAGAGCAGAAGCGCAAAGCGCTGGAAAACTATCTGCTCTCACTCAACGTCGAGTAGCGTCAATGTAGCGGCCGGCCCCTGTGCCTGACGAAGTGTAGCGGCTGGCCCCCGTGCCGGCCGTCCCACCCTCGGATAGGGAGGGCGAAGCTCCCGCTGAGCCGTATGGGGAGGGCGAAGCTCCTGCTGAGCCGTACGGGGAGGGCGAAGCTCCTGCTGAGCCGTACGGGGAGGGCGAAGCTCCTGCTGAGCCGCAGCTCGGCAGGAGCCTCGCTCTCCCAAACGCAGCTCGGCAGGAGCCTCGCCCTCCCAAACGCAGCTCGGCAGGAGCCTCGCCCTCCCAAACGCAGCCCGGCAGGAGCCTCGCCCTCCCAAACGCGGCTCGGCGGGAGCCTCGCCCTCCCTCGACTCGCCCTCCCTCGACTCCCGCTCCCTCGCCTCGTCCTCCCTCGACTTGCCTATTCCGACGCTTTGCCCCACCATCGTCATCATGCCCGGCCAGACGCTGTCCGAGATTCGTGCCTTGCTCGCTGGAGCCGATCTGGCACCGCGGCACCGCTACGGCCAGCACTTCCTGATCGACCTAAATCTCATGAGAAAACTGGTCGATGCGGCCGACCTCAGCCCCGCCGACACGGTGCTCGAGGTCGGCCCCGGGACCGGCTCACTGACCGAGTTCCTGCTCGAACACGCCGGCCGAGTCGTAGCGATCGAAATCGATCACGGTTTCCAGGCCATCCTCCGCCGGCGATTCGGCCAACAGTCCCGTTTCACTCTCATGCAGGGGGATGCCTTGGCCGCGAAACACCGCGTCAACCCGCTCGTGCTCAGAATACTCCTAGAGCAGCCCCCCGAGGCCGGCGGGGCGTACAAGCTCGTCGCCAATCTGCCTTATCAAATCGCTACCCCGCTCCTGGTCGATTTACTCCATGTCACGCCCGGTTTTGAACGCCTCACGTGCACGATTCAGAAGGAAGTTGGTGAGCGATTGTCTTCTCCACCCCGCACGGCCAACTACGGCCCGGTCTCGGTCATCATGCAAACCATGGCGGACATCACCCCGCTCGCAATCATCCCGCCGACCGCGTTCTGGCCCCGCCCCCAGGTGGAATCGGTCATGCTTACAATCCGCCCGCGCCCGACCGAGCAGATTGAAGTAGACGACATCCCCGCCTTCATCGCGCTGGTCCAGCGTGGCTTCCAGCAACGCCGCAAGATGATACGCCGCCTCCTGCGTGATTGGGACGAGTCGGCCGCGCTGGTGGTCTTTCAACGCGCGGGCGTCAATCCAGATGCGCGACCCGAGGAATTGTCGCCGACCGCTTGGCAAACGTTGTTCCGGGCCCTGCGGCGGACCGCGAAGTGAGGATATGTTCCGAGACGTATCGCCGCACGAACGCCGGGCTCGTGCTGTCCATGTGCCCCCCGCTGTAACCGTAGCGCTCGAACTCCGGCCGCCAACGGATGTTGACCACGCGGTCGGCGCCGCGCGGCGGATGCAATCCCACGGCTCCCGCGCCTTCCGCTCCGAACTTCCCATCGATGGTGCAGGCCAGTTTCATTAACTGGGTCAGCACCGCGTCATTGGGCGAATAATAACAGTAGATTTTGCCCTTGACGTGTCGCAGGGCCTTACTGACGTCGTAGTTCTCCGAGAGGCTCGAGCCCAGGAGCACCACGTTGTTCACCTTGTACTTTGGCCGGAGGGCTTCGAGGGCCCAGATGGCGACGCCGCTGCCGGCCGAGAGCCCCACCACGTTGACTTCGCGTCCCGGATACTGGTTGATGTAATCCTGGATGTAGCCCGCCAGACGCTTGGCTCCGAGTCGGGCGATGGGTTGCACGGTCTGATCGATCGCCACATTGAAGGAGACCGACCACGTCAGGCGTGAGACCTGGCCGCGATAGCCGGCCTGCTCAAGGCCCTCGCGGACGCCGGCATCGCCCAGGTCCACGTTCCCCGCCCCGGGGCAATAGAATGTGATCCCGTATTTGGCCTTTTCGCCGAATCCGGAGGTGCACCCCGCGAGCATGCCGCTCAGTAACACGATGGTGATGATATACGCTGCTCGTCTCATCACTATACACAACTCCTGACCGCTATCCGGCTGGGTAGCCCATCGCGTGGCAAAGCACTAGTACTCTGTCACGCGTCGCTTTATGGGTGGCACGGCTGTGTCAGCCGTGTACAAGTCGCGGGTATTCACGGCCGACACGGCCGTGCCAC
>JAGMDK010000425.1 GCA_023128695.1 Phycisphaerae bacterium | reverse complement strand
GTGGCACCGGCTTCCAGCCGGTGTGGTCGGTGGTTTGTTCCCTCGCTTGCGCTTCGGGCTCTATTTGGGCTTCGGGTTCCGGGCCGAATTGGCGCTCGACGGCACCGGATTTCAATTCCTTAGCATGGAACTCCGTACCGCTGCGGATTTGTACGGCCTCGAAGCCGGCGGGCTTGAGGTCTTCGAACACAAGGTATTCATAATTGTTCTTGGCCTCGATCGTGATCACCGCTTCGACCCGCTCGCCGCTGACGATCGTGTCGTGGTCGTTGAGCGGGATCCGCTCGGTGACGAGTCCCTTCAGCAACGTTGGCCGCTGCACGAGCTTGTAATACTGGCGGCGGACGAAAATCTCGTTGCCGGCCGGCGTGATCGGCTCCTCGAACGTGAAGAAACGCGCCTCCACGGCAAAGTAGATCGGCCCGCTGCCGGCAGTGCGTACGATGCGAATCTCGTTCTCGCCGTCGCGGATCAGCTCGCGGTCGATCTCGAAGCGGCTGGGGGCAATGTAGCGACCGGGCCCCGTACCGGCCGAATCACCGGCTGGAAGCCGGTGCCACATAGTGTCTGGAAGCCGGTGCCACATAGTGTCTGGAAGCCGGTGCCACACAGTAATGGAGTGACCGTTGACGATTAGCTCGTATTCCATCTCGGGCTGCAACTCGCCGCTGACCCGCAGGTAGTCGTTCAGGGCCAGCACGACGATCGCCGTGTCGCGCGTGCTCCGCCACTGGGCTCCGCGGCGATTCTTGATGAGCCAGTTGGTGACCGGCTCGACGAGTTCGTTTTCCGGGTCGATCGCGAGCAGAGCCCGCAGGGCGAACGCGGTCGCCTCCTCGCCGCCGTCGGACCAGCGGTAGTAGATGCCGTCCTCGCCCCAGTGAGCGGTCGGGATCACGGCGGGGTGCGATTGCTGCTCGCCGCGCTGGATGACCGAAGTGTCCGGCGTCTCGTCGAGCTTGACGCCGTTGGCGAGATTGCGAACGAGCACCCGGGCGTGCCCGTCCTTGCCGTAGTAATGAGCACACAGAGCCAGCAACGCGCGGCTGTACGAATTCAGGCGGTCGCGGCTGTCGTAGAGATTCTGGTAGGCGGCTTTCTCATACTTCTTGAACCCGCGTTCCTTAGTAACGCTACGATGTACGGCCAGAGCGTGGAGCATCCAGGCCTGCGTGTCGAGATTAAGCTCCTCTCCGACAAGCTCCTTCCGCAGGTACTTGACGCCGCGGTCGAGTGCGTCGTCGTGGATGTCAAGGCCGGCGTCGCGAGCCAACGTCAGCCCCCACACCACGTACGCCGACATGAAGTGATCACTGGGCTTGTTTGGGCGTTTCCACCAACCCCAGCCGCCGTCGTTGCGCTGGAAGTCGTACAGGCGTTCCAGCGAGGCGCGAACGACGTCGTCGAGCTTATCGAGATTGCGGCCACCCAGACGTTCCAGATTCTCCGGATCCTGCTCGATGCCGCCGAAGGCCTTGTTCGCGACGATCTCCGGATCGAGGTCGAAGTCCTTGAGCGTCTTGGCCGTAATGACGGCGGGCAGGAAGCGGCTCATCGTCTGCTCGGTGCAGCCGTAGGGATAATCGATCAGGTACGGCAACGCGTCGAGCATGGTGACGGCGATGCTCGGCGTAACCTGCACGGTCAGCGTGGTCGAATCCGGCCGCCGCTCGGCGGGGATATCTATCTTCACGGTCACGTCGTCGCCGCGCACCTTGCCGGACTTGGCGACCAGCTTATCGATGCCGCGCTCATAGACGATGTAGGTCCGCTCCATCGCGTCGGCGTGCTCTCGTCCGCGGCCGACGACTTTGAGCCGCGCCGCGCCGGGCTGGGTAACCCGCACGAGCCAATCGACGCGGGCGTCGGCGTTGGCCGGGACGGTCACCGACTCCGGATTGCCCGACAGCAAGCTCTCGCCGTCGATGAAACCTGCAATCTCCACGCCGTCGGCCTCAAGCGCCGACAATACCTCCATTGGTTCGTCGGTATTGTTGTTCATGACGGCGGAGATAGTGACCTTGTCGCCGACTAGGAAGAAGCGCGGGGCCTGGAGGCGGACGATCAGCGGCAGCCGCGTGCGCATTTTCGCGGTACCGATGCCGAACTTACTGCCGGCGGTTGCCGCCCGGGCGGTCGCCTGCCAGCCGGTCAGCGAATCCGGGAATATGACCTTGATGGTGGCATGACCGTCGGCGTCGGTAACGACGTCGGGCTGCCAGAAGGCGGTCGCACGGAAATCGCTGCGAACCTGGACCGCCCCCTCCGGCACGAACTCGCCGCCGATGCCGGACCTCGGCACATCCAGCATGGCGCCGAGTTTCATCTCCGATTCTTCGCCTTGCGCGCTGTTAGCGGACATCTTCCGCCGGCTATTCAGGTATATCGCATCTTTCATTGGTTGTAAGGCGTCGAGCGCTCCTCCCCGGCGGCCAGCAATCTCACGGGCCCGCGCCAATTTCGCCCCACCGGCGTACAAGTACTCGTCCCCATCCGGAATGTAGCCGTGTTCCTTCTCCCACAACTCCAAGTCGCCGCGCATCCGGCGGTCGAGTGCGGTGTCGTGCAAGCCGCCTTTCTCATCGCTGACGAGCTGTGCGTATTGCTTGGCACTGAATGTACTGTTCCACTGCACGTACCGGCTGCGCTTGTCGCCGTAGTAGAACTGCCGTGGGTCGCCGGCGTAATCCTGCTGGATGTAGAAGACCGACTCGTCCGTCAAGCCGAGCGCGACTTCCGCCGCGACCGGCTGGCCGTCGTAGTCGCGGGTGCGGACGATCAACGTGCCTTCGGCGCGTGGCTCGTACGCATCTCGATCCGGCTCCACCTCGACCGTCAGGAAGTACTCCGCCGGCGGGACGATGACCTCTTCATTGTCGGTGAACAATTGTTGATCCATAACCATGGCGGCGGAGAGGAATATGTTCGGCACGTGCTGGTCGGTGATCGGCACTTCGATCAACTTCGCCGTCCCGGTCACGTGTACCAGACGATAGCTGTAGATGCCCTCGGCCTCGACGGCGAACAGCACATAGCGGTTGTTGGTCGGGACGGTCAGCATCACCGGCGCGGTCTGGCCGGTGCGGAAGGTGTCCTTGTCCACGATGAGGTCCACCCCGCCGGGACGGTAGCCGAGTTGCTCCGTCTCCTTCGTGGCGACGCAGACCGTCGTCTCGGCCAGGATCGGGCCGTAGCCGGGATCGTCGCTCTCCCACGCCACCCGGTAGTACCCCGCGCGCGGCGGCGTAAAGACGAACTCCGCGTTGCCGTCGGCGTCGGTCTTGACACTCTGCGTCAGAATGTCCTCGCGCTCGTAGCCGCGGAATTTCAGCTTCCACGACTGCTCGTCCGGCGCGGTGCGAGCTGGGAATCTCGCACTAGCGATGTGAATAGAGAATCTCACCTCCGCGGGAACTTTATCAACAGGGATCTCCTCCCCGTCCGGACTGATCCAGATTTCTACCCAGTGCTCACGCGTCACCTTGATTTCACCAACGATCTGTTGCGCATTCTCATTGGCATCGAGCGCCTTGATATCGACCCGCACGCGATCCTGCGGACGATAGATATTATGCTCGGGATGCAGGTACACGTAGTACTTCTGCTGCGTCACGCGAATGGTCGCATTGGCGATGATTTCGCGCCGGGAGGCATCCGTCACGCGAGCCTCGATGTGATATTCGAAGTCCTGCCCGATGTTCCGTGGGGTTTCAAACTTGAAGACGACGTTGCCGGCGGCGTCGGTCTTCAGAGACTCCTGCTTGACAAGCTGTTCGCCGTAGCGGTACGAGCGCCAATCCAGTCCCTTGTCGTAGTACCAGCCGAACTCGTGCGGCGGTTGCCAATGGTGATAAAACGGCCGCTGGTGGATCAGCACTTGCACGTCGGCGTCGGCGACCGGGCCGCCGAAGTAGTAGTCGGCCTGGATGCTGCCCTCGACGACGTCGCCGACACGGAAAGTCTTCGGCAAACCATCCTCATCGGTCGGCGTATCGATTGTTACCTTGAATTCGGGCAACTTGTACTCTTCGAGCCGCAGGAGCTTAGCCGAGCCGATATTCTTGCCTTGGTTGTCTTCAAATTCGATCTGGAACTCGCCGAGCGGCATCTTGTCGGTCAGCTCGAGCTCGCCCCAGGCGCTGCCGAAGGCGTTCAACTTGACCATTTCCTCCTCTACCTTCGCGCCGCGGGCGTCGCGAATGACGTACTTGAGCGATTGTCCGGCGGGCGTGAGGTACTTGCCGTCCTCATAGCGACGGGCGATGAACTTCCATTTCGCGGTGTCGCCCGGGCGATACGCCGGGCGGTCGGTGAAGGCGTAGATTCGCCAGCGCGGCTGAGTAGTGTCGTAGTAGTAGCTTTGACCGTGGCTGAAAGCTTGACGATCTTCGTGCAGCGCGGTTACGAACACTTGTAGGGAACGCTTTGACTGCGGGGCTTCGAAAAGCGCCAGTCCGTCGGCGTCGGTACGGCCCTTGTCTTTGCGCGTGTGCCAGTTCTTGCCATCGTAATAGCGTATCCAGATGACGACGTTTGCGCCCGCCAGCGGGGAGCCGTCGTAGGCGTTGCAGAAGTAGACGAGCGTCTGCTGGGGGGCCTGCTTGACCACCAGCACCGCGTCGGTCACCAGGATCAACTCCCGCCCACGCACTCCGTCGGCGACGGCTTCGATCACGTACGCGCCAACCGGGAGCTTCTCATCCAACGTCAGCGCTTCGGCGCCGGGCATGTGCTCGCCGGTATCGCCGGTCTGGTAAGTCCATTTTCTAATTGACTCGCGGCCGGAGAGTTCAATGGTTTGCAACCAGTTCCAATGGTCTTTCCGAATGTTCACGTCTTCGGCGAGCGTGACGGGATAGAGCGTGAATTCGATCTCTTCCACGTTCCGCCAGTTTACGTAGTATTGAATCTCCGAGCCGGGCAGGAACGTGTTCGCGACGCTCACTCCCACCGCGGCCCCGGTGATCATCTCGACCTGCCGCTTGGCATCGTCATAGTAACGTGTCTCGCCTTTCTTGAACTCGTCCAGCAGTCGGCGATACAACGCCACCGCCTTGACGAAGTCCGGTTCGTATTGATAACCGCCATGCGGCAGCCGAACGGTTAGGCCGCGCTGTTCCCACCACTGGGCGTAGTGAAAGAGGGCATCGTCGTACCAGTCCTGGTCCGGCCCCGCCGCGAGGACCGCTTCAAACAGCTCGGGCACGCGCTGCTGCTGCCGCCAATCGCCTTGATTCTTGAGGGTCATCGCGATCAGGTACTGCGCGTACGCGATGTCGTGTGGGCTGACGCTGATCTTGAGTGCCTTGTAAAGGACGTCGAGCGGGATGCTCTGGCCGTAGTAGCCGTAATACCCCCGCTCATCCCCGCGGCGCGCATCGGCGGCCCGGTGTACGATGCCCAGGTATTTCTGCCGGGCCCATTCGATGCGCTCCGAGCCGGCGTACCAGTCGAGCGCCTGCTGATAATGCTGCCAGCCCTGGTGCCAATTGCCCCAGCGTTGGCGCAGCCAGTAGTAGTCGCCGAGTGATTCCTGCGCCTCGGCCCAGACATGGTCGCGGTCCTCGGCCCGCGGGATGGCGTCGATCAACGTTTGCAACTCGCCCTGGGCGCGGCTGAGCAGCGTATCATCGGCGGTTTGCGTCGCCGCCTGCGAGCGCCAGAGCGTGTCGGCCAGCCGAAACCGCACCCAGCGGGCGTCCCGCGGCGACAGGTCGAGTTGCTCGGCCTGGGCGTAGAGTTCGTGGGCCTTCTGATATGAACCCTCGGCGATAAGTTCCTCGGCCCGGTTCTTCAGGTCCGGATACCGATCCAGGTCGGCAGGCGTGACTTGTCCCCCGCCCAGGAGCGTGATCGAAACGAGTCCCATCAAGCTGATCAGGCAAACGGCGGTCGAGCGGCGCATGTTAGCTCCTTCCGGTTGAGTATCGTGCTGAGACGGCGAGTCACGTGTCTTCCTTGCACGGTTGGACGCCGAGCGGGGTGAAAGGTTCCCAAAACGGTCAGAGTGTGGCACCGGCTTCCATGCGAGTGTGTGGCACCGGCTTCCAGCCGGTGGTTCGGCCGGCACGGGGGCCGGCCGCTACATTAACATTCGCTGGACCGCTCCTGGTATCAGCGACGGCTGCCGGATTGTTGATTCTCATACCAGGCAGCCCACGCCTGCTCAGCCTGGGCGCGTTGTTCGGCAGTCGCCGAGGAGGAGAATGGCACACGCAATTCCGTGATCCGAACCAGCGCTGCCGCCGCCCGCTCCGCGATTGTCCGCGGACTTTCAGCGGTGGTCGGCCGAGATGACGGTTTCAGCGCATAGCCTTCGCCTTGCAGGAAGCCGAGCGCTCGCTGAGCCATTACGTCGGATCGTAATGGCACGTCGCAGAGCCGATCATCCGATAGCAGGCTGAGCAGGCCGGGCACACATTCCGCCGTACCGATCCCGGCTAGCGCATCGACCAGGGCCGCCCGGCGAGCCGGATCGCCGGGCTCCGCCGCCAGCTCATTCAGCGTGGCGACGGCTTCCGGCGTGCCGAGATATTCGAAGGCCACGCACGCCGACGCGGCCGCGTTCGCGTCGCCGGTACGGTAGAGCCACTTCAGGGCCGGGATGACGGCCTCGTCACCCTGGATCGCCAGTCCCACCGCCGCCAGGCGCTGGATATCCGGATCGGGATCGACCAGGCGCTCCAGCAGTTGCTCACGAGCCCACGCCGTTCGCAAGTGGTGCAACACGAGCACGCCGTACTGTCGCAGCTCGGCCTCCTCGCTGTCCAAGAGAGCGGCGACTCCCCAGCGGCCCGCGTCGCCGGCGCTGCACAGGGCGCCGAGACAGGCATCGCGCACCGCCAGGCTGTCGGCGCGCTCGATGCGCCAAGCCCAATAGCGGGCTTGGATCGGTGTCCGCAAGACCAAGGCCGCGAGGCAGATCGACAAGGTCATCGCGATGGCGACCCAAGCGGCCCACGGCCGTCGCCGACGGGGCGATTCAGCTCCAGTTTTTTTCGACATGGGCGCTATTTTAACGTACCCGACCAGCGTCCGCGGCGCACGGCACCCACCACAAATAATAGTCGGGGGGGCGTCAGGAAAGTGGGTAAAC
>JAGMDK010000424.1 GCA_023128695.1 Phycisphaerae bacterium | reverse complement strand
TCTACGATCCGGACAACCTCTACGTAACCGCCAACCTGGAGGAAACAAGGCTTGAAGGTGTGGCCATCGACAATAGCGTGGATCTGGATGTGGACGCGTTCAACCCGCGTTTTCGCGGCAAGGTCATCAAGATCGGCAAGGCCACGGGGGCAAAGTTCGCGCTGATTCCACGAGACAATTCCGCCGGCGAGTTCACCAAGGTCGTTCAGCGTGTGCCCATCAAGATCGCGATCGAACGAGATGACCGCTGGTCTAAGCTCAGGCCGGGGCTGTCCGTCACCATCGGCATCGAGCACAGCGAGGGCAAATGATCACCGACGAGCCGCTGTACCCCCGAGTCCTCGGCATCCAGTACAAGTGGGTGGCGGCCGTCATCGTCATGATCGGTACGTTCATGACGCTGCTCGACACGACGATCGTCGATATCACGCTGCCCAAGATGCTGGCCGAACTGAACACCGACCCGCTGGGTATCCAGTGGGTCGTCATCACCTATCTGATTGCCTCCGCCATCGCGATTACCACCGTGCCATGGCTGGGCGCGAAGATTGGGCACAAGCAGACGTACATCGTGGGGATGTCGATCTTCATCGTCTCCAGCGCCGTCTGTGGGCAGGCGTGGAGCACGGCCTCGATGAACACGGCCCGTTTCATCCAGGGCTTTGGGGAGGGGCTGGTCGTGCCCATCGTGATGACCATCCTCTACGAAGTGTTCCCTAAAAAGGAACGGGGTCTTGCCATGGGGTTCTTCGGGCTGGCCGCGAGCTTCGCTCCGGCGGTCGGGCCGACCGTGGGCGGCATTCTGACCGAGCACTTGTCTTGGCGGTGGATTTTCTACGTGAATCTGCCTGTTGGCGGCATAGGTGTACTGCTCGCCGTCTTCCTGCTGCACCGATCCAAGCCAACGAGCGAAACGGCCAAGCCGTTGGATGGCGCGGGATTCGCGATCATGGTGGTTTGGGTCTGCTCGCTGGTCGTTATCCTGGCCAAGGGCCAGGGGTGGGGCTGGGGGCATTCCAACATCATTGTCTTGCTCGTCGCTGTCTTTGCACTGAGCTTCCCGGCCTACATTCTGTGGGAACTCCGAGCGCGCCAGCCGTTGACGGAGATGCGTTTTTTTCGATCGCCGACCTTCACCCTCGCGATTGTGGCAAACGTCCTATCCAGCATGACGATGTACGGCGCGTTCTTCCTCCTGCCCTTGTTCATGGAGAGACTACGGCTCTATCCAACGCTTACCGCCGGGCTGGTTCTGCTGCCGGGCTCGCTCGCGATGGCCGTCTCGGTCATTGTCGGGGGTATCCTCGCCGACAGGGGGAATGCGAAGAAGGTCCTGCTCTTTGGCATGGTGGGCCTTGTGTTCGCGACCTACCACTTTTCGACCTTGGACCTGTACACCGATAAGTTCGTGGTGGCGTTCGATTTTGCCGTATGGGGCGTGATGGCCGGTCTGGTCTTCCCCACGGCCGCGATGATCGCCTTCGGCACGCTTGAGCCGCATCAGATCAACATGGGCTCCAGCATCCAGAACATGAGCCGCTTGATTGCCGGCAGCATCGGCACTTCGATTGCCGTGACCATGCTGGAGCGACGGTCGGATGCCTTCTTTGACGCCCTCAGCCAGAAGCTCACCTACGCCAGTCCAGCTATGCGCACTTTGTCGGGTAATCTGTCGGCGTACTTCGCGCGAGCGGGCGTGGACCCCGCCACCGCGCAACAAAAGGCCAGCGCGCTGATGGAGATGCACATCCAGGCCAACGCGACCGCGTACGGTTTCCAAAGCGCCTTCGTGTACCTCGCGATCTTCTCGGTAGTCGGCGCGGTGCTGGTGCTGGGCATCAAGTATAAGAAGCATGCCGGCATGAAAGTCGCCTTGCACTGAACCCATATCACTTGCCGCAGTTCCGGCCCCCCGGCTTCCGGCCCGTGCGGTCCCGGAGAACCGGTCCCCTTGACCTCCACGCCACGGCGGCTAGTATATTGCCGACGGACGCGCCCGTCAACCGCGTATGGCAAGGAAGGTCACGATGGGCTCGACATCTGCTAGACGGCGAGGACACCCCAAGGATAAACAGCTCACGGCACGACGTCGCGAGGAGATCCTCGACGTGGCGGCCAGGGTATTCGCTGAGCGCGGATTCCCCGGCACAGACGTCCAAGAGGTAGCAGATGAGCTTGGGGTCGGCAAGGGGACGATTTACCGCTATTTCCCGACGAAGCGCGAGCTGTTCCTGGCAGCGGTTGATCGGGGCGTGCGCCGGTTGCGGGCGCAGGTCGATGCCAGTGTCATTGACGTAGACGATCCGCTGGAGCGGATTGTCCAAGCAGTTCGGGCGTACCTGGCGTTCTTCGACGCCAACGCCGCGTGTGTTGAGCTGCTCATCCAGGAGCGAGCCGAGTTCAAGGACCACAAGAAGCCGGCGTATTTCGAGCACCGCGACGCCAACATCGGCCGCTGGGAGGACCTGATGCGAGGTCTTGTCGAGGATCGGCGTATGCGCGATGTCCCCGTTCAGCGCGTCGTGGATGTCATTGGCGATTTGCTGTACGGCACCATGTTCACCAACCACTTCGCGGGGCGTCGCCGGTCCTTCGAGCAGCAGGCCGAGGATATCCTCGACGTGGTGTTCAGGGGCATTCTCACCGACCGGGAATGGAAGAAACGCGCCGCTGCGATCGGCAAGCCGCGCGACGGTAAAGGTGTAACACGATGATGAAGCACGATCCACGTCTACCGAGGTGGTCCACCCGCTTAGCAATAGCGCTGGCGGCGGTGCTATTGGCCGGGCTGTCGGCCTGCGACAGCAAGGAAAAAACGAATCCGACCGGACCGCGCGAAAAGACCGTGCCCGTGCGGGTCACCGAGGTTCGGCTGGACACGCTCCGAGAAACGGTGCGTGGCATCGGCACGCTTCAGGCGGCGGAGACGGTCGAGATCAAGCCGGAGATCGACGGCGACCATGGCAGCCGGCGTCCAGGTGGATCAAAGCATCCGCGACAAGCGGTCCTCGAGGCCGGTGACTTCGCCGGGGCTGAGGCCGGCCAGGGCGTAGAGGATGCGGTCGATGAGGTCCTGGAGGGGCTGGGCGGCGTCGGCGAGGTGGGAGCGCTCGGTGCGGGCGATTTCGCCGCGGGCTTGCTCGATCGCGATGTTCCGCCGGACCAGTTCGACCAGCACGTCCTGGACGGCCAAAGGAAACGGCGGCCGGCTCAGGGCCGACTCCAAGGCCGCGAATGCGTCGTCCAATCTGCCGGCGTCGATCGCCGCGATGGCGGCGGCGCGAGGGCAGACCACATCAGGGTCACAGGGGTACGCCGCATCGCTTTGCCGCCTGTTCCCATACACTGACCCAGTGGCTTTCTCGTCCACAAACTCCGTCGGGGAACAGCGACAGAAGCGTCTCGTTGGCGTGCACGTGGCTGAAGTTACAGATTACGCCTTCGATATCAGCCTTCGATAGACCGAAGACCGCTCCCCAGCAGGCTTCGATGTCCCAGTCTTCCTGGTCGTTGCTCGCGATACCGTGGCTGGAAAGGGTCGCCACGGCGTGCCGAATGCGCTGAACGACCTGCACATGGCCAGCCAGGGCTGCGGGGTCCAACACGCGCAGGCGGGACAGCCTTGTGTGGGTGAGTTTTGAGAATGCTCGTGAGCTATCGATCTCTCCGAACGACATGAAGACCTGGAGGTGAAACAAACGGGAGCAAAGGAACGAGAGCACGAGCTGCTCATCTATTCCTGCGCTCCGGTGCCGATCGTTCACGTGGTAGATGTACACGGACTGTGGACAGTACGCGTTTGCTACGTCGAGTATGGCGTTGACGCCGATGCCAGCCTGACGGATCAAGATCTTTGGCGAGCGGTAGTAACTGGCGGGCTTATAGTTGATCCCATTGGCGGAGGTGTCGATGTAGCGAATGGTGGCGGCAGAGTACCGGCGAATACTGTCTCCGTCGATATATGGCTTCCACGCTGCTCCGCGCTCTTGCTGGTCAGTGACCAGAACGCGCGGCATCTCCGAACTGTCAATACGATACCCCTGTCCGCACCTCGCGCAGGTCTTCTCACGGAACTCGCCATTCGGATCACGCCGGGGAGGGGCATCCCACGATCCACAGTGCGGACATTGAAACGCTTCGCCAGCTTTGTTCAGCTCTACACCGCGCGCATGATCACATAGGTCCGACAGCGTTGGCGCCCCCCGGAAGGTTCGTTCCATCACGTCGACTGCGTTTGAATCGCCGAAGAGGGGGATAGCGCATTCCGGTTCGTCACGACACGCTCGCGCGCTGGCCTCCCGCTCGACATTGCCGATGGCGTCCGATAGTGAAAGCTGCTCGCCCTGGCAGGCTCGTCGCGCCTCAATGGGCAGCACGCATGTGTGGAACAGGTAGTCGTCTATCGGCTCGCGAATACCCGTCGCGAGCCACAGTACTGCCGACATCCGCACTTTGCTCGTGAACCAATCCGGACCGATGTTATAGCAGTTGACCGTTTGGGCCCGAGTGAGCATATGCCGCCTTATTCCGTGTTTCGCAGGGCTCAAGATCGTATCAGGCAGGACCATGCCGAAACGACCACCTGGCGCGAGCAGCTCCACACCGAGGCACATAAAGCACTCGGCGTGGTCGTCTGCGACGGGCTGAAACCGGGATAGCTGCTCAAGAACGTTCAGTGAAGCTGCATGGCCCCACGGCGGGTTGCCGATGACGGCGTCGAAGCCGCGGTGAAAGCTGGCGTCGGCGTCCTGGCGGCTCAGGTCGAAGAAGACCTCTGGGAACTCCAGCTCCCAGTGGAAGGCGAACACGTGGCGGGTCTCGACATGTCCGACCGCTACGGCAAGCCACGGTTCTTTCGCGAGCTTCTTGAAGTCAGCGGTCCGCTGGAGGGCGCTGAGGGCCTGCTGGTACTGCTCCGGCGTGACGGCTTCTGTCAGAGCCGCGAGCGTGAGCGAGCGGGCCGGACCAGCGGCGCGTCGCGAGTGTCGAGGCTGACCCGTCGCTGACGCTCCGGGCTCTGATGCGAAGAACGTCGAGCACCAGAGGTTGGCCACCGTCCGGAACATCCGGCACAGCGGCTGGAACATCCGGCGGTAGAGCTTGTCTTTCTCCTTGATCTGCTGAGCTGTCTGTGACGGCAGTTCGCGGATCTTGATGAGCGGCTCGAGCAGAAGCGGCAGTTGCTGTTCCACCTGCTGTTTGAACAGGTTTTGCTGGAGTTCCAGCGCCCCGGGAAGAGCGCCCAGCTCGGCGACACGGGCGCCGATCAGGCTGTTGCCGGGCCGCAGGTGGTGATCGAGGAAACTCAGCGGAGCGTCAGCCGAGACCGTCTCCAGCCAGAGGGCGAGTTTGGCCAACTCAACCGCCATCGGGTTCAGGTCGACGCCGAAGATGCTGGATTCGACCACGCGACGCTTCCAGTAAGTTAGGATCGATTCGTCCTCCTGGAGCTGGTCGGCGTCAAGGTCTCCGGTGCACGGGTTGGTTGCGATCTCCTCCGCAAGGTACTGACACGCGCGAACGAGAAAGTGCCCGGACCCCATCGCCGGATCGAGGATGCGGAGGCGCAACACACGGTCGTCGAAGTCCTCACGGAGCTTCTCCAGTTGGGTGTCGAGAGCTTCGCGGTTCTTGCCGCGGGCGCGTCGGCATTTTTCCTCGATTTCCGCAATCTCGGCGCTGAGCTCGTGCGAAAGACCGCGGCAGAGCGGCCCCAGCGTTTTGTCAACGATGTAAGACACAATGTGGTCAGGGGTGTAGTAGGAGCCGGTCGCCCGGCGTTCACCCTTGTCAGTCTGGAGGTAGACGTCGCCGGTCTCGTAGTGGGTGCCGGTCGGTTCCCAGCCTGACGAGACGCGCTCGGATTCGCCGATGATCCGCTCGGTGGTTTGGGTAGCGCGGCGCTCCCTGATGACGATCATCGGCTCGGTGGCGAAGTGCGGCCGGAGTTCGAGCAGCCCCTCGTAAATGCTGCCAAGGTGCTGAATCGCCAGGTCGCGGTAGTCCACGCGGAACAGGCCGCGCTCGCGGTGCTGCGGGTCTTCGGCGCGGCCGAGTTGATCGATTACGCGGGCCAGGTACCGGTCCGGGAGCTTCTTCTCAGCGAGGAACTCGTGGCGGTCAGCGTCGAAAAGACCGCCGTTGTATGCAGGAACGCCGTAGCGGGCATGGCCACGATCGATGAGGTCGGACAGCGACACCAAGTCCTGCCAGATGGCCGTCTGGCCTGGCGTATAGTCGGGTTCCCGGCCCTGATCGATCCGAGCCAGTGAGTCGGCGATTTCGTCGCGGTGGCGGGCGAGGCTACGATTCTCCGTGTACAGCCGGTTCCGCCGGTACGGCAGCAAGGCTCGGTCCTCGGCGTACATGATGAACAGCAGGCGGTAGAGCAGCACGAAGCTCTGTTCCCGGCATAGCTCGAGATCGCGGGCGGGGTCGAGGGCATTCGGCGCGTAGGTCAGGAAGCCCTCGATGCAGAGGCGCAGGGCCTCGAACACGCGCTGCTTGAGATCCTCGCCGACAGACAGGGCGTATTCAGAGCTGCCGCGCAGAGCTCGCTCGACCAGCGGCATGCGTCTCTCACGCGACTCGAACGCCCGTGGGCTAAAGAACAGGTAGAACCGGAAGAACTCCTCAGCCGTGGCTAGATCGGCGTCGAATGAGCGCTGGCCGGAGTTTGTGTCGAGTCGGGCGTCGAGCAGGCGCGAGATGTCAACGTCCAGGTAAGTCTGGAAGCGGGCCTTGCCGGGGGCCAATTGCCGGGGAATCAGCCGCCAGAGTCGGGCGTTGGTCAGGATCGCGAAGTCCAGCCGGCTGCGGTCCAGATACCACTCGATTTGCTCGGGCGGGTATTCGCGCTGGTTGCCCACGCGGGTCGGACGATCGAGGCTGATGTGCCAGGCCTTCGCGTCGGCGAGAATCGCGGGGTGGTTCCAGAATTCGGTGGTCTTCTTGCCGGCTTCGAGTGCGGCGTCCTTGGACTCGTCGTTCAAGAACAGCGCGTAATCCGGCCTGCGCCGCTGCAAGTGAGTCTGGTAGATCAGCTTCCACCCCAGGATTTCGAACAGCGGCTGGATGAATGCCTGCTCAAGACTCGCTTCGTTACCGTACTGCTTGACTCGGCCACGTTCGTGCTGCCACAGCTCTGTCGCCCGGGCCAGCGCCGCATCAGACTCGGCGCGGACCTCGGCCCACTCAGGCTCGAGCGGCAACCGGTGCTCCAGCCAGTGGTTGGAAAACAAATCACAGTTGAAGAATCCCCCGAAGGGAAAAAGCGGCGTTTGTTGTGGTTCGCTGCGACGTCTGGCCATGGTTCGCGCCTACGCTGAGGCCGATCTTCGGCGGCAAGCATAACGTGTATTCTGGGCCACGTCTCGACGATCACCGTGTCATCTGACCATTGCCACGAATAGCTCCTGAGGTTACCGCTGGGATGGCCGCCTCGACCCTGCTGACTCTGTTGGTGATCCCCGTGGTCTACACTTTGTTAGCCCAACTCCAGGCCTGGGTGCTGCGGGTCTTCCACTACGATCGGCGGCAGGTTCGCGCGGAGGCTGTCGTATGAAACTACTCCACTTGAGCTTTCATTTCGAGTACGCCGAGATTATCGAGCAAATTCTGGATCGGCACGAGGTGTCCGAATACGCGCGGTATTCCATGGTCGAGGGTAAGGACCGCGACGGTAAGCACTTTGGCACGCAGGTTTTCCCAGGCAACGTCACGGTGATCCAGGCGCAGATGCCGGAGAACAAGATCGACGCCCTCTTCGACGACCTGCAAGCCTTCCGTGAGGAGAAGGATGCCCATCGTCACCTGCAAGCCCTGATCCTCCCAATCGAGCGACGGCTGTAGGCGATTTCCGAAGCTGCTGCTCTTGACCCGGGGCTACGCCATCACGATTTCGTCATTCGCCTCCGGCCGGCGGCCGTAAGTCGATGGCCTGGATAATACGGACACGGTCAGCCATCAATTTTCGATTCTCCCCTCCCGAATGCTCTTGGGCCGGTAGTCGCGTCGATCCAAACATGAATCGTAGAACTCGCGTGTGAGGTGTATCCAATCGGTTCGATCGATGCCGCGGCGATTACGCGTCGTCGGGCTGAATGGAAAGGCGCAGGCGATCTTGAGCCAGCGCTCCTGTTCGGTCGCGATAGTGCGGATTTCCTTGGCAACTTCCGAGAGGTCCTGATCCTGACTGAGGATCAGAGCCACGTCGAACTCACGCCGGTGTGCCATACGGATTACATCGAGCGCGATCCGCACGTCGATACCTTTTTCTTCGCCCGCCAGATAGGTGTGCTCGCTCCCGTCCGGCAGGCGGATTCGCTTGTTGCGGTAGCGCAGCGGACGGGAATATACGATTACCTCCTGACGCCCCATCACCGCGAGCTTGCCCGCCCAGAAGTGGCTCCAGAACGGGTCGTCCGCCCTATCAGGCACGCCGGTGTAGAATTGCACACCGATTAGTTGCCAATCCTGGGCTTGGCAGATTCGCTCGGCCAGGGCACGAACGTCGTAGTTCGGAAAGGTGTGGCCAAAAGCCTCGCGGGCAGCGTGGTAGAGGTTCTGGCCGTCGATAAACACGACCGTCCGCTTGATCTTTGGCTCAAACGTCATCGCTTAGCCCCTATAAAAGATAACCCCGCCCGAGGCCTTGCGGCATGTCGGACGGGGAGCAATTTCCAAGCATAGTATAGCACATATTAACGTGGAAGCGAGCGTTTTTCACAAAAAGTGACGGCTTTCTCATAATGTTACTCCAACCGAGATCACTGATGCCCGACCACGTTGAGGCTCTGCTTCCATAACTTATTATCCTGCCACAGGTTGTGACAGCCTCACGCAACAGCCTCTGAGTAGGGGCTACGGCATCACAATCTCGTCATACGCCTCCGGTCGGCGGTCGCGGAAGAATTGCCAGACGTTGCGGACCTCGCGGATCAGGTCCAGGTCCAGGTCGGCTACGATGATGTCGTCCTCGATGCGCTTGCCTTCGGCCATGATCTGCCCGCGCGGGTCGCAGAAGTAGGACGTACCGTAGAACTCGCCGATGTTCCACGGGGCCTCCGTCCCGGGCCGGTTGATGGCACCGACGTAGTACTGGTTGGCCACGGCGTGCGCCGGCTGCTCCAGCTTCCAAAGGTGTTCCGAGAGTCCCGCGACCGTCGCCGAGGGGTTGAACACGATCTCCGCCCCGTTCAGACCCAGGCAGCGGGCCCCTTCCGGGAAGTGACGATCGTAGCAGATGTACACGCCGACCCGGCCGAAGCGCGTCTCGAAAACGGGGAATCCCAGATTACCTGGCCGGAAGTAGAACTTCTCCCAAAAGCCGGGGTGACAATGCGGCAGATGATGCTTGCGATACATGCCCAGATAGGTGCCGTCGGCGTCGATCACGGCGGCGGAGTTGTAGAAGACGCCGGTCATCTCCTCCTCATACAGCGGGACGACCAGCACGAGCTGATGCTTGCGAGCGAGTTCGCACATAAGCTTGGTCGTCGGCCCCTCGGGCACGCGCTCGGTCAGCTCATACCACTTCGTGTCCTGCTCGGCCGGGAAGTAGGGCCCGTAGAACAGCTCCTGCAAACAGAGCACCTGCACGCCCTGGTCGGCCGCCTGCGCGATCAGCTCGACGTGCTTGTCGATCATCGACTTCTTGATCTTCTCGACCGGCGACGTGGCGGGTTCGCTCAATACCGCCTGGATCAATCCTCCGCGCACCATGCGGGCCATAACCAACTCCTTGCCAGAAAGTGTCTCGTTGTGATAATTCCGCCACGAATCTACTGCTAGAGTGCCCCGAATTCAAACCGCCCGGCCGATGGCAGACACTGGCCCCGTGCTCCTGCGGCGATCTCCTCAAACCCCACCCATTGAAAAACACCGCTTGGCTGAGCGGATTATCATCCGAACTTGCTACTCTTGGCATTCTGTTTTTCTGTGCGGCCAACAAGCTCCTAATATCTATTCACGAGGGATTCCGGTAAAAAGAGCCTGCCGATAAAACAAGCGAAAACAGGATAATTATATTGACATTTTATCGGCCCGAATACTACAATTAGTAGAGGATTGGTATGGATGGGTAAGGAGTCCGCTCGCAACGAGGCGACCGGGAATATGGGTGGCGCAATCGCGAAGGAGAATTACCATGAGAGGAAGTGTGAGAGGGACGCGTGTGTTGATTGAGGGTCTTGCGATCTGCTTGATCTGTGGTGCGCTGCCGGCGCTGGCCGATCCGCCGGTGGAGTGTTGCCTGCCGTGTGGCACGTATGGCGATGGTTCGGATGGCGATGTGGTCCTGGCACAAGACACTATACTGAACCGTGAGATGAACTACCGAAATCTCACGGTGGAGGTCGGTGTCACGCTCAACACGGCCGGGTACACGGTGCGCGTGTGCGGCACCCTGACGAATTACGGCGTGATTACGGACATTGAATCCGGCGGCCACGGCGGCGGCGGGGGTGCCGGAGGACTGGGCGCGAATCCCATGCAGGATGCGGTTCCAACCGGATGTCCGATACGTGGCGTCGACTGCACCGATGGCGAAACCGGGTTCCTCGGAGAGGCCATCGCAGGCCCTGCTGGCGATGGCGGCCAAGGCGGCGGCGGTGGGGGCGGGGGCGGCGGTGCCTGGTACAACCCCGGCGGGTTCATCCAAGAGGACGCTGATGGTGGTAACGGCGGTGCGGGCGGCAGCGGTGGTCGAGGCGGAGGCTACGTTAGGATCTATGCCTTGCATCTGGACAACTATGGTGTCATTCACGCCGACGGGGAAGACGGCGAGGACGGTGAGGATGCGCCGAACTCTTACGAGGCCTGCGGCGCGGAATACAAGGAGTTCCTCGACGGCGTGTTCTGGCACGATCTGGCCGGCGGGGGCGGGGGAGGCGGCGCCGGAGGCAACGGCGGCGAAGGCGATACCGTCGAAGTGCATTGTGCGTATCTCGATGCCGAAGGGGAGATTCATGCCCTCGGCGGTGCTGGAGGCGAAGGCGGGGCTGGAGGGCTTTCGGGCACGTCTCAAGTGGGGCACTGGCTGACCTATGGGGCTGCGCCGGGGGGGCACTCCCTTGGTTGCGCGGGCGGATCCCCGGGTTCTGGCGGCCAAGGCGGACGCGGTGCGGACACGCTGCACGACTGGGCCGAGGACGGACAACCCGGCACCGGCGTACCCGGTACGCCCGGTACGCGCATCGTCGACGTCGGGTTTACAGACTGCAACAATAACAGCGTACCCGATGAGTGCGACATAGCCAGCGGCACGAGCTCGGACTGCAACACCAATTTGATTCCCGATGAGTGCGACATAGCCAGCGGCACGAGCTCGGACTGCAACAATAACAGCGTACCCGATGAATGTGATCTTCTGCTGGGAGCCAGTCACGACTGCAACACCAATTTGATTCCCGATGAGTGCGACATAGCCAGCGGCACGAGCTCGGACTGCAACAGCAACGGATTTCCTGATGAGTGTGAACTCGATGCCTGGGTCTGGCCAGTGGACTTGGGGACCGTTTCGGCATCTTCTGAATGCACGGACGCCCGCGCGTATGGCGTCAATGACGATGTTGTGCCGAGCGTCGTCGGGCAGTCCAGGGGCGGGGCTGTCCCGCCAATGTACGCTTTCCATTGGCGAGATGGCACCATGGCTGCGCTTCCTTTGCCTTCAGAAATCCCGGCTGGATCCTTGTTGACGGCGATGGCGGTCAATCAATCCAATCTTGTTGCAGGAGTGACCAACTACATCGAGTGCGTGTACCCCTTCTGTTTTTTTGTGTGGCATGCCCTTGTGTGGCGCCATACTGAAAACCTGTGGGAGGCGACGGTGCTGGCGGGTGGAGGGGAGGACGTCGTGCACAGCGCGAACGACGTGAACAACGCGGGCCAAGTGGTTGGTGAATCTGCGGGGTATGCCGTAAGCTGGATTAAGAATCCGAACACAGGGCAGTGGGTGCCGACCATTCTCGGACCGGGCGCTGCCTACGGCATAAACGAGTCGGGAGATGTCGTCGCTGGCACATCTGATGAAAACGCGGTTATATGGATCTGGAATGAGGGGGCCGGAAGCTGGCTCATGATTGAACTCGGTCCCGGCGTGGCGTATGACGTCAACAACGCTCATGAGGTCGTTGGGGAGTTGAACGGCTACGCGGCTATGTGGCCGGATCCCATTAACCAGTGGTGGCTAGCAACAATAATTGGTCCCGGCACAGCGTACGCAATCAACGAGTTTCAGGACGTGGTTGGCGAGTCAGAAGGTCATGCATTCGTATGGACTTCTGAGCACGGGATGTCCAATCTGAACGATCTCGTGCCCCCTGGTTATGGTTGGGAGTTGTTGGTCGCGAGAGGAATCAACGAGAGCCGTAGGATCGTAGGCTGGGGGACCCACGTTGGGTACGAACGCGCTTTCATCGCGTGGTACTGGCCATCCAGCCAAGACTGCAACAACAATGGCATACCCGACGAATGTGACATCTCAGGGAATACTAGCTGCGACTGCAATAGCAACGGGGTTCCAGACGAATGTGACATTGAAGAAGGAATCAGCCCTGACTGTAACGGCAACGTTATCCCGGACGAATGTGAGGTATGGTGTAACGACTGCAATCTCAATGGAATTCCCGATGAGTGCGATATCGCGAACAATCCTAGCCTCGATGCCTTTCCGGCTCCTGACGGCAATGGCTTTTTGGATGAATGCGATCAGCGTGATTGTAACATCAATGGCCTGGTAGATTGGTGCGACATCAATTGCGATCCGCCCTGTAATGTCCCGGGGTGCGGTCAAAGCGACGACTGCAACCTCAACGGAATCCCAGACGAATGTGACCTCGATTCAGGGCCAGCCGGAGACTGCAATAGCGTTGATATTGGTGGAGACGGTGTACCCGACGAATGCTGCTCCGGCGATAGCAATTGCGACGGTGTGATTTCCTGGCGTGATATCGACTACTTCGTAGCAGCCATGAATGACAATATTCCTGCCTGGAAAGAGATGTTCAAACCATGCCCACCAACGTGCTCTTTTGCCAACAACGATGTAAACGACGACGGTACCGTGAACTGGCAAGATATTGACCCGTTCGTGGCGCTGATGAACACGACGTGTCCGTAACAGTCTGCCGTAACACAATCTTGTAGCGCCCGGCCCCCGTGCCGGCCGAGAAATGTAGCGGCCGGGCCCCGTACCGGCCGAGGAAGTAATGTAGCGGCCAGCCCCCATGCCGGCCGTAGTGTACGGAACGTTTACTCACCACGCGTTCACATTATACCTACCGACCTTTCTTGCCGTGGTTTGTACGCTATACTCGATGAAGCGCTGTAGCCGCATTACTCGAGTCGGAGAACGCAACCATGGCGGATGTTGTTACTTGCAAGTGCCTGATCGGCGGGCAGTGGACCGAAGCGCGGACGGAGCGGTTCGCTGACGTTTGGAATCCGTCGACCGGGGAACTGATCGCCCGCACACCGTTGTGCGCTAATGAGGACGTTGACCGTGCCGTGCGGGCGGCCCAGGCGGCGTTCCCGGCTTGGCGTGACACGCCGCCGCCGGATCGGGCTCGTGTTATGTTCCGTTTCCGCAATTTGCTCGAACGCAACGCCGACGATGTCGCCCGCATCTGCACCCGCGAGCACGGTAAGACCTTCGCCGAATCGCGGGCCTCCGTGCAGCGCGGCGTGGAGATGATCGAGTTCGCCTGCGGGCTGCCGTCGCTGCTGGTCGGCGAGAATACCCGCAACATCGCCCCGAACGTGGACGCCGAGACGGTCCGCCATCCGCTCGGCGTGGTGGCTGGGATCACGCCGTTCAACTTCCCCGCGATGGTCCCGTTGTGGATGTATCCAAACGGGCTGACCTGCGGGAACTGCTTCATTCTCAAACCTTCCGAGCGCGTGCCGCTTTCGTCGATCCGGGTCGCCGAGCTACTACTGGAGGCCGGCGTGCCGGAGGGCGTGTTCTCGATCGTCCACGGCGACAAGACCTGCGTCGACGCCCTGCTCACGCACCCGGACGTCAAGGCAATTTCCTTTGTCGGATCGACGGCGGTGGCCAAGCATGTATACGAAACCGGCACCGCCCACGGCAAACGCGTGCAGGCCGCCGGCGGGGCCAAGAACCACATGGTCGTCATGCCCGACGCCGAGCTCCATCCGACCGTCCGTGGGATGCTGCACTCGGCCTACGGCTGTGCCGGCGAACGCTGCATGGCCGGCAGCCTCGCCGTGGCGGTCGGCGACGTGGCCGACGAGCTGGTCGCACACTTCGCCGATGAGGTGGCGAAAATCCGGGTCGGCCGGACCGACGTGCCCGAGGCGGCGGTCGACATGGGGCCGGTGATCTCTCGCCAACACCTCGATCGCGTCCTCGGCTACATCGATTCCGCCGAGCGCGAGGGGGCGAAGATTGTCCTCGACGGGCGGAAGGTGAAAGTGGCCAACTCGCCGGAGGGCTTCTTCGTGGGCCCGACGATCATTGACCACGTGCAGCCGGAAATGACCGTCGCGCGGGAGGAGATCTTCGGCCCGGTGCTGCCCTTCGTGCGCGTAAAGACGCTGGACGACGCGATCGCGCTCGGCCAGCGCTGCCAATACGGCAACGGGGCGGTGATCTTCACCAACTCCGGCCCGGCGGCCCGCAAGTTCAAACACGAATTCCCCGCCGGCATGATCGGCGTCAACCTCGGCGTCCCGGCCCCGATGGCCTGGTACCCCTTCACCGGCTGGCGCAACTCCTTCTTCGGCGACCTGCACATCCAGGCCCGTGAGGGGATGCTGTTCTACACCCAACAACGCATGATCATGACCCGCTGGTTCGAACCCGCCCAAATCGACAAGCACGATCCCGTCTGGCGGCCGGGGAAGTCGTGATACGATATTGGCAGTCTGGAAAAGCAATGACAATCGGGCGGATACCCCAACGATGAAAATGTAGCGGCCGGGCTCCGTACCGGCCGTATTGGGGATTGGTGCGTCCGACGGGTGGCATGCCGGGTCCGTGACAGAATCTGCGA
>JAGMDK010000423.1 GCA_023128695.1 Phycisphaerae bacterium | reverse complement strand
GTAGCCCAGGGCGCAAGCCCTGGGTGCCCGGATCGCTCAAACCCGCGAGCCCCGGAGGGGCGACGGATCATAACCGCGCTTGTGTTCCCTTCCGTCGCCCCTTCGGGGCTTCGCAATTGGAGATTGCCCGCGAACCCAGGGCTTGCGCCCTGGGCTATATTCCGGCGCCCCTCCGGGGCTGCTACACGATTATTCTCGTGTCCTTCCGTACCAAATGCCGCCGGAGCAAACACCTCTGGGACTACTGCATGATCCATGCAACATGACGATCTAAAAGCCCCTATCCTCGCTGGCTGCCACGCATACTTCTTCATGGATTCATTCCTTCGGTTGGCTGCTGGGTATTTCATTGCCGGTAATCCGCGCCGGTTGTGTTTGGGGCGGCGCATGGCCGGAGGGAGGAGACTCGGGGGGAGTCACCTTCGGCGAAGTCGGGGGAGCCGCCTGGGCTGAGCCCGGTCCGGCGGGAAAAAGCTGCAACGTTTCGGTTTTGCCGCCGAACTCGATTTTCACGTCGTAGCCGTCGATGCTGATCACCTTCAGGCCGCGTTGGGATTTACCCTCTTCGATGGCGACGGTCTTGCCCTTTTTCGTCGTGAAGAGGGCCACGTTGCCCAGCACGCCGGCGAGTTTCATGCGATGCCGTTTGGGCGGCGGCGGGGCCATGATGTTGCGCCGCTTGAGCGCGGCCGACACCTCAACCGGCTTCGGCGGCGGCGGCGGTGCTTCAGCAGTCGGCGACGCTTCGACAGACGGCGGTGCTTCGGCAGTTGGCGGCGGTGCCACAGACGGCGGCGCGGCGGCCGGTTGACTATCCGCCGGTTGCGAGTCGGCTGGTTGTGTATCAGCCGACTGCGTGTCGGCCGGCTGTGTGTCAACGGGTTGCGTGTCGGCGGATTGCGTCTCTGCCGGCTGCGTGTCGGCGGGCTGTGTTTCCGCCGGCTGAGTTTGAGCCGGTTGCGTGGTGGGAGGCTCGGCCGCGAGCGTAGTTGGAATCCAGCTCCGCCAACGGACGTGCATGCCGACCTGGTAGATGCCGTCCAGCAGCAGCAGCGCCGCCAGCGCGAACATCACCAGCGCGATCCGCTCCTTGTGTACGCTTGTCAAGGTTATCTTGCCCATAGCACTCACCAGTGAACCTGTAGCGTCCGGGCTCCGTCCCGGACGTCGTCAAACAAAACGTTTTCTCCGCGGTCTACGTCCGGGACGGAGCCCGGTCGCTACTGGGCGCCGCCGCCAGCACGGAGACGGTCAGCCGCACCGAGATTTTGCCGCCCACGTTCGGATCGTTCGGCTTCCCCTTCATCAGTTCGCCGGTCAGGTCGAGCCGTTCGACGCTGAGCACGCCCGGGATGCGATACAGGTTGCCGATGAACTTGAACACGTTTTCCCACCCCGGCCGTGACGCCATCGCGTTCGGCCAGGCGACCTCGGCGTCTATCTGAAACGTCGCCAACTCCAACGCCGGATCGTCCCCCCACGGTGCGGCGGCACTCGGCGTGGAGCTGCGCAATTGGAGGCCGCTTTTTTGAGCCGCCGTCATGATCTGCTCGCCGATCGTGGTGATCTGCTCGTCGTACGGCTTGGGCTGGACCAGCTCGCCGGCGGTTTGCTCATACTCCTTGAGTCGCTCGGCGTAGTATTCGGCTTTCTGATTGTTGTGCAGCGTGCGGGCCACCTGCCCGGCCAGCCGCTCGTGCTCGGCGGCCAAATCGTCGTACGCTTTGGCCGCCGGTTCGAGCAGGCCGAAGTACAACGCGAGCAATCCCAGGCCGACGCCGCCTAGGATGAGAGCCCGACGATCTCGTGCGTTCAACGCCATGGCACACCTCCGGCCGCGGACGGGAATACTTGCACGCCGACGAGTTCGGCGCTGATCGTGAAACCCCCCTCCGGCTCGGTCCCCTCGGGATTGACGGCGGTGAAACGGTCGCCTTTTCGCAGGGCGTCGGCCAGGGCGAAGATCGCTTTGGGGTCTTTCGACTTGCCTTTGATAAGCAGCCGCCGATCGCGGGAAAGCTGAATCGATGAAATCACGATCGTGTCGGGCACGGGGCGGCACAGGTCAGCGACGATGCTCTCGACATCTATGCGATATGTCTCCAGCCGTTGCATGGCCTGGACCTTGGGATGCAACGCCGCCATTGGAGCACCGTCCGGTCCCATGTCATCGAGCAAAGCCTTCATCTTGCGGGTTTCCAACGACAGCGCACCGATGTGGAGCACGACGGCGAGCACCAACAATGCGGCCGCCGACGCGGTCCAGCGCCGGGGGTGGGCGACAATCCATTGCAGGAGCCGACTGTGGGTTTTCTCTCTGGTTTGCTCCTGGCTGGCCAGGCGGATGAACTGGTCCGCTTCAAACTCGCCCGCCAGGGCCAGGCCGATGGCCGGTCCGAAATTCGCGAGCTGTTCGGGGTCGAGGGGCACGCCGTCGGGGTTGACGAGGCGTCCGGCCGGTTCGACCGCTTCGACTGTTACCCTCATTTGCTGTGCGAGCGCGGCGCGGGCCTGCGCTTGCTCTTCTGAAGCGCACCACAATACGCGTCGTAACTCGTGCCGCGGAACCTGCCCTTCGATCGCCTGCTGGCAGCGGCGGCAAGTCAACTCAGTTCGATCCGGATCGACGTCTAGCCGTCGCAATGATTGCACCAGCCCATCGCCGAGCACGGCGACCAGCCAGGCATCGGCAGTGGCAAGCACGAGCACTTCCGGGCCGTCGATCTCGCGATGTTTCAGACCGTGCCGATAGAGGGCGCCGATGGCCTCGGCCTCGGTGGTCAGCGTATCCACCATCAAGCCCGCCGCGGAAAGCGTGGCCAGGTACTTGGCGATCGGCTCGGTGCGAGCGGCCTGGGCGAAGACTTGACGTCGTCCGTCCGCCGAGGATCGCCGACCGCCGGCGCGGTAGCCCCAAATCAATTGATCCATCGGGATCGGCAGGTCGGCCTCCAGGCGATGCGCGACCATCTGCCGGAATTTGCCGCCCTCGGCGTCGGGTAAACTCCAGCAGCGGCTCAGCACCTCCGACGTCGGCAGCGACGCAATGCGGCGAGGCGCACCGTTCTCGGTCGAGTCGGCAACCGCGTCCGGCGGCGCTGCCGTGCGCTGCTCGGGCAAAAGCTGCTCCACCGTGACGATTTCCACTCGTGATCCCACGCGGCGCAACTCCGCCCGGCGGAGCACCGCTCCGCATAGATGAATCCCCATTACATTCGGCTCACTCATACGTTTCTCAATCCGTCATGTAGCGTCAGGCCTCCGAGCCTGACGAATGTAGCGCCCGGGCTCCGTCCCGGACGTAGTCATGTAGCGGCCGGCGCCTCTGCCGGCCGAACCACCGGCTGGAAGCCGGTGCCACATAAATACCGAATCACCGGCTGGAAGCCGGTGCCACACAATGTAGCGGCCGGCGCCTCTGCCGGCCGAACCACCGGCTGGAAGCCGGTGCCACATAAATGCCGAATCACCGGCTGGAAGCCGGTGCCACACAGTTCCTGCCGTCATGGCGACGACTCCAACCAATACAACACACGCGGCTCATCGTCCCGACGCTCCACAATGCACTCGATCGTGGCCTGGGCGAAACCCGAGGCGGCCTGTCCGTGACTCTGGATGCGAAATACCTTCGCACGCACGGTGACGAAGCTCTCCAGCTCGGCGAACTCGTCCTTAGTGATCCCGCTGACTCGCAGCAACTGCCCGATGGATGAAAAACCCGCCATGGCGTCGCGCTCGCGGACAATCGCCGAGGCCGTTTCGCTATCCACGCCGGGCAGCGTTTCGAGCACTTCGAGCGGGGCCGTGTTGACGTTGATCCGACCCACGAGAAACTTCTGGTCGGTGAGTGTCAGATCGTCCACGAGCTGCTCGAAGATCGAGGTCGTGATCGGCTGGTCTTCCTCATCCTCGCTGCGGGCGTAGTAATCCGACGACGCGTCGCCGCGCGCGATGCTGGGGGCACGCCGCACGTCGAGCAAGTCCGCCAGGTGCTCGAACTCCTGCTCCTGGCGGGCCTTGACGATCGACTCGGCGGCCCACTGTTCGAGAAATAGCCGCGAGCTAAACTCTGATGCGCTGGCACTGTTGACGTTTATGCGTTTCTGCCCGTTGGCGTTGACGTTTTCATCATACGAGTAAGTCGTCACGTACGCATACCAGCCGCGGTCCAGCCGCCCGTCGGCGTTGTCCGGCGGTTCGCTCGCGCCGCCGTCATCTTCATTCGGGTCCAGTGTCCCGTTCGCGTTGAGGTCCTCGCCGTAGAACAGTTCCGGCGTCACGCCGCGGACCAGGAGCAGCTCGCGCACCGTTCGGAACGGCCCGTTGCGGATGTTGTAGGGGTGGCCCAGGCCGGCATAGTAGCCGCCCTCGATGCCGTCGAGCTCAGGCTCGGCGTTACGGTCACGCCAATCGATGATCGCGCCCGTGATCGGGTCGGTCATGTGTCGGAGTTTCATCAATTGCTCGCGCGTCGCGACGTTGAGATTGAGCTTGGCGCTCTCGTCGCCGGCGCCGTACCACGCTTGCGGCACGGCCTCGAAGCCGTCGCGCGGCACACTGAACGTGCCGCCGGTCAGTTCGATTTCTTGCAGGGCGTCCGGATTGTCGGCCCAACGGTCGTCCAGCGTGTCGGCGGGGTCGGTATCGTCCATGATTTCCGCGATCGCCCGCTCGACGCCGGCCCGCGCCAGCCAGTGTCCGATCAAGCGGTCCCGCTCGATGTTCGCGATCGCCAGGTTCTGGCGGATGGCGAAACACAGCCCGCCCGCCAAGAGCGACAGAATCGCGATCGCCCATAGGACCAGGATCAAAACGGCCGCGGGTCGTCGGGAGCGCGAGTTCATCCCCGTGGCCCTCCCGGCGTCGGCCTGGGACTAGCTTGCTCCGACCGCGGCGGGGGCGGCGGCGCCAGCGGCTTGTTCACGTGCAACGCAACCACGGTGGATAACACCACCGGTCGCGCGCGGTGCGGCGAATCAGCCTCCTCGGGTGTGGCGGCCGCGACGATCACGCGCACCGCCTGCGGCGCCCGGGGTTCGAGCTCTGACCATTCGGACACCCACTGACCATCCGTGAAGTATTCGAATGATAATCCGACGATGCCCTCGGCCACGACGGTCGCGATGCCGCCGTCGTCCGGATGCTCGTCCAGGCCGTGGTCCCGCCGACACATGAGCGCGGGCAATTGCCGCCGCGGCAGTTGCGCCAGAAAGAAGCCGACCTCGAGCTGATCGGATTCCGCGCCGTCGGGTCGGGAGCGGCGGGTGCTCATTATTTGGATATCGATCCGGTCGCCGTCGCGTCCGCCGCCGTGGCCGACGACCACCGGCTGGCCGCGCACCATGTCTCGCCGCACGTTCCGCAAGGCCCCGACAATCTCGTCCAGCGCCCGGCGGGCGGAAGTCGCACTCGAAATCCGGCGATCCACGCTCGCTCGTGCGCCGGAGATAGCGCGGGTGGCACTGACGATCGAAACGACCAGCAGCGAACTGATCGTCGTCGCCACCAGCAGTTCCACGAGCGTGAAGCCGGCCCTTGTGCGTGTCACTCTCGTATTGGTGATGTTTGTACGCGGCAGCATCACACTCACCTCGGCTCAGATCCGCCGGGCAAGCCCGGGGCCTGTTCTTCATCGCGCTCGGTCGGCGGCAGCGTCTCAGCGGCGTAATCGTTTAACCAGGTCTCCAGCGCGACCTCTCCGCCGCCGTTCGGACCGGACCAGTTCACCTTGACCAACACGCTGAACAGCTCGCCGGCGGACAGCTCGTCGATCTTGATCGTCCAGTCGTAGACAATTCGTCCCTGTTCCTGTTGCCCCCGTGTTGGATGACCCAACATCCACACGTGTGGGCCGACGACTTCCACTTCCGCCAGCTTCTCCTGCGCCAAACATAGGGCGGCGGCGCGCTGCTCGGTTTTCTGCTGGTTACGCATCGCCAACGACGCGACGGAGACCAGACCGACGACGCCGACGCTGAGCAGTACCGAGGCCACCAGTACCTCGATCAGCGTCATCGCGCGTGGAGACCGAGGAAGAGCCGCGGGCTTCAGCCCGCGCGGCGCGTCCAAGCGATGAAGAGCCGCGGGCTTCAGCCCGCGCGGACGTGCTACGAGAACTGAAGTCCACACTTCTTTTTCAATAGTTAGCACCGCGCGGGCTGAAGCCCGCGGCTCTTCTGCGATTAGAGGTGCGCGCTGTTTGTTGTGCTTACAGGAATACATAATATAGACAAGAACACACAGTTTGGTTCTACTAATCTCCCAGGTCGTACTGATCCACGCCGAACGTGGCTGTTTCAAGATCGCCGTAATCCACGCGGCCGCTGTGCGGGTGCACGACGACGTTACAGGCCGCGTTTTGACCGGCGAGCCGCAGCGCGGCCCCGCTGCTGGTGCCGTCGGGGAAGAACTTCAGGTATTGCGTGCCGACCGCCGCGGTTGTGCCGTCCGGCGTGCGGTAGGAAGCCACAGTGACTGACTTGGGCCAGCGTTGCGCCTTGAGCCAGGAGGCTTGCACGTGCTGCCAGCGGCCGGGCTGGTCCGAGCCGGCCGGCGTGGTAACACAATAACCGCCGCGGTCCAGATCGATCTCCAACGCGTAAGGCTGTCCTTTCGCGATCGCCAATTCGCGGACGGTCCGCACGGTATGCGCGAACTTTCCCGCCGCCTCGTGCAACTCTCGGCGACCAAGCGAGCCGCCCATGCGCGGCACGATCAGGGTGGCTAGGATAATGATGATTGTCATGACGATGATTAGTTCGAGCAGGGTAAATGCCAGCGGATAGACTGAAGAGCCGCGAGCTTCAGCCCGCGCGGCGCCGCGCGGACTGAAGTCCGCGGCTCTTTGGATTGTGTTACTACAGCTACACATCGCGTGGCAACCACCGTTACCAGTTCCCAATGTCCGCGTTTTCATCTTCGCCGCCTTCTCGGCCGTCGGCACCGTAGGTGAAGATATCGAAATCCGCGTTGAAGCGGCCGGGATAGCGATACTGCAACTCCACCCCCCACGGGTCGCTGATGTCCTTTTCCTTGACGTAGGGCCCCTTCCATTCATTCCGTACGTCGTTCGGCGACCGCACCAGAGCTCGCAGGCCTTCCTGGGCGGTGGGGAAGCGCCCGCAATCGGCCTGGAACTCGAGCACCTTGGCCTCCAGCACGGCGACCTTCTGCATGGCGACCGCCTGTTTCGCCCCGCCGATACGCCCGATGAAGCGCGGCACGATCAACGCCGCCAGAATCCCGATGATCGTCATCACGACAATGAACTCGATCAGCGTGAAGGCTGGGCAATGCCAACGTGTGTTCCGTTTTCGACGTTTATGCATAACGCGACTCCTTGCAGCGTGCGCACGTTCCCACGTTCCCACGTTCCCACGTTCCCACGTTCCCACGTGTTCACGTTCCCACGTTCCTTACGCTCCGAAACCGGTTGTTTGGAACTCTACGATCGCCAACACCAGACCGGCTACGATGAAGCCGATGATGACGGCCAGGGCCAGGATCATCAGGACCGGCAATACATTCACCAGTCGGTCGAGGGTGATGCGAGCCTCAGATTCGTGCACGTCGGCGGCGCGCAGCAGCATCTCGTCCAGCCGGCCGGTGTTCTCGCCCACCCGCACCATCTGTACCAGCAGCGGCGGAAACAGCCCGCAACGCTGTAAGGGCCGCGCGATCGATTCGCCGGACTTGACGGATTCGGCCAGCTTGCGCACCGCGCCACATAGCACGGCGTTCTGAAGCGTATCCTGCACGACCGCCAGGGCCTCGGTGATGGTTACGCCGCCGTGCGCCAGGATGCCCAGGCCGCGGGCGAAGCGGGCGGCTTCGGCTTGGCGAGTCAAACGGCCCAGGATGGGAATGCGGAGCTTGGTTGCGTCCCACGCAGGACGGCCCGCGCCGCGCAGCACCAGTTGACGCCAAGCGATGACCGCGATGATCAGTACTATCAGCAGCCACCAGCCGTAGGCACCGATGAAATCGCCGAAGCCCATCAGCACGCGAGTGGGCCAGGGCAGGAGGAAGGTCTCCACGCCGAGTGACTCGATGATCCGGGGCATGATGACGGTCACGATGATGATTACGGAAACAATGCCCACCAGCAGCAGGACGGCGGGGTAGATCGAGGCGCTCTTGACCCGCTCGCGCAGCTCGACCTGCCGTTCGAGCATGTCGGCGAGTTGGCTCAGCACCGTTTCGAGCACGCCGCCGGCCTCGCCGACGCGGACCAGGTGGATATACAAGGGCGGGAATATGTTTGGATGTTCCGCTAGAGCATCCGACAGACTCTCCCCTTGCTGGACACGTTGGCCCAGGCGTTTGAGCAGCTCGCACGACGGGGCGTGGTCCAACTCCTCCCCCATGACCTCCAGCGCGGTCATCAGCGGCAAGCCGGCTTCGAGCGATACCGCCAGTTGGCGCGTCAGATTCGCTAGCCGCTTCGGCCGTACGCGCAGCCGCTGACCTGGTGCTTGTTTGAACAACGACGCGACCCGGCCGCCGCTCTCGCGAATATCCGTCACACACACGCCGCGCGCCGCCAATTCGCGCACCGCCGCGGCTCGGTCTGTCGCTTCAACCTCGGCGGCGACATCCTGACCATGGGCGCTCAACGCTTTGTATGCAAAGGTAGGCACGATTCGTGAGTTCCTGCTCGCATCCGTGTAGCGACCGACGGCTCGTCGGCCGGAGTGTACGTAGCGGCCGGGCTCCGTACCGGCCGTCATATTGTCCTTGTGTCACCTGTGGTGTGTGCCACTGCTCTTGAGCAGTGTTTCATCAGCAGGTCTGTGCAAAGCACTGCTCAAGAGCAGTGGCACACATTCGTCCGGCACGGGGCCCGGCCGCTACAT
>JAGMDK010000422.1 GCA_023128695.1 Phycisphaerae bacterium | reverse complement strand
TGACATTCGGTCGCTATCTGCTCGACTTTCGGCTGAGCGCTGATTGCTGACCGCTGAATGCTTACGTTCCATGTATTTGGCCGCCAGCCCTCGCAAGTCGCGAACCTTTTTCCACGGCGTCGGCCGGCCGTCTTTCGTGGTGTGGTCCCGCCGCCACTCCCTTCGGTCATCCGGAACGCGGCACATGATGTCCAACACCCGCCCATCCAAACACCACCACCCGCCGGCGTCCATATCGTATGCACGTTTGATCTTGCGAACGCACTTCGCCTCGAACGCTTTCGGCCCCTCACGGAATCGAATCCGTTCCCGCTTGGGCACTTCCTTATCCAGGCGCCGCCGGACGGCGTCGTAATTCAGTGGCTCTCTCCCCTCTTCAAGCGACACGCCATTGACGCAGCGCAGGACCTCAGTCAGGTTCGGCTTGTATGGACGCGGCCGAATTCTGTAAAGTACTGTGGACTCGCCGGCGCCAGGTTGGCATGTGTGGCTTGATACTCGCGATCCCGACGCAGCAGTTCGCGGGATGCTCTACAACTCACAAGTCACGAACGGGCAGAGTTGCATAGGTCAGCAAAACTCGCAGGCGAACCCGCGTTTGTTCAGGATTCGGAAATCATCGGCGTAAGGTAAAGTAGGAGGCTGGAAAGATGGCCCGGGACTACTTTGCCATACTCGGACTCACGCCGGGGCGGCACGATCCGCGCGAGATCACGCGACATTTCAACGCCCGACACAACGGCTGTCGGCGGAACTCCTCGATCCGACCAAGCACACTGAATCGCGGCGGCAGGCGATTATTGAACACGCCCAAAAACTCGGTTTGAACGAGTTTCAAACGCAACTCCTGATCGCGCGGGTGCAATTCGGGGAAGGGGAAATCCCGGCGGTGCCCAAGCACGCTTCAGTCCGCCAACGAGGAGCGCACCCCCGCGCCTGGGCCCGCGTGGCGGCAGTCGGCGTACTCGCGCTCGCCATCTTCCTCGGTCTGTTGCAGTGGGTCGGGTCCTAGATAACCGTACGCAATTTTGCGCCGGTTCGGTGTGTGAAAGACCGCGCGGGCTGAAGCCCGCGGCTCTTCGGCGGCGCATAATCGCGCATGGTCATTTTAGTAGGCTGCTCAAGCGTTCTCCGCGAGGTCTTCCAGCCACGGGAGCAAGAAGCGCGCCAACTGCGTTTGCAGCAGGTCGAAGAGGAAGTGGGCGATGATGACGGCGAGCAGACTCCGCGACAACACAAAGAACACCCCCAAGACCGCCCCGACGCCGAAGATCTGTATCACCCCCAGCCAGCCCTGGGTGACGTGCAGGACCGCGAAGATCGCCGTCGAGATGAAAATCGCCAGGCCCCACCCGCAACCCGCCCGGCGGAGGTACGGGATCAACAGCCCCCGGAACAGCAGCTCCTCGTGGATCGCGACCGGAATGAGCAACAGGATCAATTCGGCCAGGGCTGGTTTCGTAATAAACTCCATCATCTCGCGGCGATTTTCGAGGTCCTCCTCCAGTGCGGGAAAGAGCTGGACTAACGCCGCGATCGCTAGCACAGTGGGGAGCATGACGGCGTACATGGCCGCGAGGGTTGGAGCAGACCAAAGGACTTGATGATTCAGCCGGTTCAACTGGAGGCCGAAGGCCGCGGCCGCGAGCCGCTGTCGGTAGATGAAATAGCCCGCGAGGGCGATCACCAGCAAAGCGTCGAAATATTTACCGATGACCAGGAGTGCCGCCGGCGGCTCGCCGGCGCTGTCCAGGCCGATCAGCAGAACGACCGCCAGTTGATAGCCCCACGGGGCCACCAGCCCAACCATGAGCACGAGTGCCAGGTCGAGCGCGGCGTCCCGGCGGGATAGGGTGGTAAGATCCAGCCGGGGATGCTGCGTCAGCCGGTGTATAAACCCGGGCTGTGTAATCGGCCGGGCGGGGATGACCCGCGGCGATTGAGAGTCCGGTTCAACGGGCGGGTCGCCCACGCTGCACCTCACGTTTGTGCCGGTAAGCCGTGCCGGCGGACGTTAGCAGAAGAGGGGTGAGCGTCAACATAGTGGG
>JAGMDK010000421.1 GCA_023128695.1 Phycisphaerae bacterium | reverse complement strand
CTCACCGGGAGGTTCGCCCTCCCATAGCAACGGATCATTTCTGAATGTGTGCCACTGCTCCCGAAATCAGCTTCCGCGCCCGGATCCGCGCGATGAAGTCGGCGTAGCTCTTTTCAAGATATGTTCTCGTCAACCGCTGGCCGATGTGATCCCAGGGGAGCAACTCATCGAACGGCCGCTCGCGGTGGGCGTAGAAATCCGGGTCGACGCCGGTGGCCGAAAAGGCAGCGAGCCAGATTTCGTGCTTGAAACATTCGTCCCAGCCGTCGAAGCGGGCCCCGCGCCGCCAGGCTTCGTGGATCACCGCGCCCAGGCGGCGATCACCTCGCGCCATCACCGCCTCCAGCACCGAGCGCTCCGGGCGGTGCGTGTTGATGCGGACGGTCGAGCGCCGGCTGTGCTTCAAATCCAGCAATTGCCGACGGACCTCGCGAAAGTACTCGAGCCGCGGCTGCGCGGCCCACTGCAACGGCGTGAAAGGCTTGGGTACCAGCCAAGCCAGCGAGACAGTCACCCCCGCCGGCGACTGGCCGAGTTGGCGGCGCACCTGGCTGACGGCGCAGGACAGGTCCCAGATGCCGTCTATGTCTTCGGGCTGCTCGCCGGGGAAGCCAGCCATGAAATAGAGCTTGACGCGCTTCCAGCCGGCCTCGAACGCGGCCCGCACGCCGTCGAGCAGGTCGCCGTCGGTGACTTTCTTGCGCAGCGCGCGGCGTAGGTCGTCGTGGGCGGCCTCGACCGCTAGAGTCAGACCCGCCTTGCGGACGGCGTTGGCCAGCGCAGGGATGTCCTGCAACATGCGGTCAACTCGCAGCGACGGGAAGCTGATGTTGACCATCCGCGGCGCGAAGCGCTCGTTGATCCGCTCGGCAAGTTCTCGCAACCACGGATAGTCCGTGGTCGAAAGCGACAGCAGGCCGATCTCGTCGTAGCCGGTGGACCAATATGCCTCTTCCGCGAGTTCGAGAATGCGGTCCACGCTGCGCAGCCGAAGCGGGCGCTTGGTGTACCCGGCGTGACAGAAACGGCACAGGTTAGGGCAGCCGCGCATGATTTCGATGGCGATGCGGTCGTGCACAGTCTCGACCCACGGCACGAGCGGGCGGGTTGGAAACGGGGCGTCCTCGAAATCCGGCGTCTGGCAGCGTTCGATACGCGTCGGGAGGTCATCCGCCGTCGGTTGCAGGGCTGCCAGCGTTCCGTCCGGTTGATAGCTGACTTCGTAGAGGTTCGGGGCATAAATCCACGGAAATCGCCGAGCCAGGAGCGGGATCATCTCACGGCGACCGACGCCGGCACGTTTGTACTCGCGGACGGCCGACAGAATTTGAGCCAGGGCGTGCTCGCCGTCGCCGATGACGACCAGGTCGATGAACTCGGCCAGCGGCTCGGGATTATCGGCCTGTGGCCCGCCGACGATCACGAGCGGATCGTCGTTCGTACGCTCGCCGGCGTGGAGCGGAATCCCCGCCAAATCGAGCATATTCAGCACATTTGTGAACACCAGCTCGTATTGCAGGGAAATCGCCAGCAGGTCGGCCGACCGCACCGGCTGCCGCGTGTCCCAGGTGAACAGCGGAAGCCCGCGCTCCCGCATGACCCGCTCGGCGTCGAGCCAGGGGCAAAAAACCCGCTCGGCACACACCCCCGGCGTGTGGTTGCACAGCCAGTACAGAATCTGGCACCCCAGGTGTGACATGCCGATCGTGTAGGTGTCCGGGAACGCGATCGCCACCCGGACCTCGGCCGCCTCCCAATCGCCCGCCCGCGGCAGTTGATTGACCTCCCCCCCGATGTACTGGGCCGGCTGCCGAACGCGCGGCAGCAGTTCGGTCCTGACACGTTCGGCGAGCGAATCGGCCATGATGGTCGTATTATCCGACATTCTTGGACTTCATCTCCGCCTGCGCGCACGGATGGTCTCTCAGTATAGCGCAAATCACATGTTGTTGCCGCCGCACAGGGGGTGAGCGTCATAATAGTAGGTGGCGTGGGCGTCCCTGCCCGCGAGGCGGCATTTTCAGCAAGAGAATGGCGGGCAGGGACGCCCGCCCCACCCCCCAAAAAGGAGATTAACCTACAATTCCGACGCTCACCTGCGAGTCGGGAAGCGGGGTGATACTTCTTTGTATATAGGGGGGATTTTGGTATCCTATTGTCAGGAGAGAACAGCACTTTTTCGGTGGCTTCAATGAGGACGGAGAAGCCAGGGCCAATAATTATGCTTTTTGGCTCGGGCCGAAAGATGAAGGAAGGGAGATTGCCAATGCAGGCACAAGGATTAAGGGGTCAAGCGCGTGGTCGGGCACTGTTTGCAGTAACGCTACTCGCGGCGGTGGTCGCGAGCGCAGCCGGCAGGTCAGGTAACTATCTGATCATCACGGCGGAGGACTACAATGGCTCCGCACCCCTGACCCAGTTTGCCAACGCCAAGGCGGCGATGGGCTTCACCGTGTCCACTCAGGTGGCGGTTCCCGGCACGACTAATACGGCCATCAAGACTTACATCGAGAGCCTGTGGGGCACGCACGGCGCACCGGACTACATTCTACTGGTCGGCGATACCGCTGGTTCCAGTGCGACCTCGAATACGATTCCGCACTGCACCGGCGGGGGCAGCAAGCAGGCGCCCACCGACCTGCCCTATGGGTGCATGGACGGGGCTGATGACTGGCACCCAGACATCGCCGTCGGACGCTTCTCGGTCACTTCAGTGAGCATGTTGCAGGACGTGGTCGACAAGAGCTTGTTCGTCGAGGCCGGCAACTTCCCCGACCACGACTATGTCAAGCGGGGCGCGTTCCTGGCCAATCCCAGCACCTGCGGCATGGCCGAGCCAACGCACGATTGGGTCATCGAGAACTACTTCGAGCCGAACGGCTATCAGGGTATCAAGATATACTCCGCCGAGGGTGGGGATACCCAGGACGTGACCGACGCGGTGAACAACGGTTGCCTCTGGATCGGCTACTACGGTCACAGCGGCTCGAGCGGGTGGTGGGATCCGTCGTACGGCCACGGTAACGTGGAGGCCCTGAGCAACTATGGGCTGTACGGCGTCGCCTGGAGCTTCAGTTGCAACGTCGGGAACTTCACTGTGGGCCGGTGCTTCGGCGAAACCTGGCTCCGCGAGGCCGACAAGGGCGCGGCGGCGGTCATCTTCCCGTCGGGCTTCATCTACTGGGGGAGCACCACGGCGTGGGAGCCGTCCACCGTACTCGAGCACTCGTTCTTCCGGGCCTTCTTCGAGGATGACATCTGGGAAGTGGGTCCGGCCTGGCAGGCCGGGCTGTATCACTTCCTGACAGACTTCGGCGGCAGTGACGACATCAAGCGGAATTTCTTCGAGTTGTACAACCTGCTGGGCGATCCGGCCCTGCTCCTGCCGCAGTCCTACGGTTTCACCCTCGCCGTCGATCCGACTTCGCAGAATGTCTGCGCTCCCGACGATGCCGTGTATACCATCGACGTCGAGCCGCTCGGCGGTTTCGAGGCCCCGGTCACCCTGGTTGCCAGCGGCCAGCCGGCGGAGGCCTCCATCCACTTCAGCGTCAACCCCGTGAGCCCGCCCGGCACGACCGTGATGACGGTCGGGAACACCGGCGCGGCGACGGCCGGCCGGTACTCGATCGAGATCACCGGCAGCGCGCCGGAGGTGCAGCGCTCGACGGTCGTGGAGCTGGGCCTCTCGAACAGCGCTCCGGGTCCGGTGACGCTGACCAGCCCGCCGAACGGAGCGCTCGACGTGGCCCGGATGCCGACACTCGCGTGGCAGCCGGTCGGCCAGGCGCTGGACTACGACCTTGAGGTGGCGACCGACGCCGGATTCCTGAATGTCGTCTATAGCACGACGGTCACTGACGAAAGCCACATGGTGAGCACAATGCTGGACAGCGATACGCTATACTACTGGCACGTGCGGGCCGTCAACGGCTGCGGCGACAGTGGCTTCTCGCAGACGTACACCTTCACGACCATCGACCAGCCCGATTACTTCACCGAGCAGTTCACCTCCGGCTTCGACCTGGAAAACTTCTCGGTCACCTTCATCCCGGGCGGCTCCGGAAATTACTACTCCTTGTGCGGGGAGGAGATTACTGAATTGCCGACCGACCCGTCCGGCGGCACGACGCTCCCGCTGAGTGATGATGACTATGAGTCGGTCTCGCCCAGCACGAATGTCTGGCTCTACGGCACGTCATATTCCAGCTTCTATGTCGGCAGCAACGGCTACATCACCTTCGGATCGGGCGACACCGATTACAACGAGTCGCTCACGGATCATTTCAACCGGCCGCGTGTCTCCGCCGTCTTCGATGATCTCAATCCGAGCAGCGGCGGCACCGTGAGTTGGAAGGAGACGGCCGACCATGTGGCCGTGACCTGGGAGAATGTGCCCGAGTTCAGCTCCGGCAACTCCAATACTTTCCAGATCGAGCTGTACTTCGACGGCAAGATCACGATCAGTTGGCTGCGGGTTGACTCCAACGACTCCGTGGTCGGGCTTTCCCAAGGCCTCGGGATGCCGGCCGATTACATCGCCAGCGACCTGTCCGCCGCCGGCCCCTGTAGGTGCCCCGGCGACAGCAACTGCGACGGTGCGATTTCCTGGCGTGACATCGACTTCTTGGTGGCGGCGCTGAACGATAACGTGGCGGCCTGGGAGGCCATGTTCGCGCCCGGCTCGCCGAGTTGCCCGTTCTCAAACAACGACGTGAACGATGACGGCAGTGTGAACTGGCGCGACGTTGATCCGTTCGTAGCGGTGATAAACACAACCTGCCCATAACCAGGGGGCAGTTGTTCTGGGAGTGATTGACTTTGCATATGGGGTGGGATTCTGGTATCCTATTGTCAGGAAGGAAGACGCTATTGCCGTCGGCTTCAGCGGTTCTGAGAAGCCACGGCCAATAAAAACACTTTTCAGGCCGAGACAAGAACAGAAGGAAGGGAGATTGCCAATGCAGGCGCCGAAGATGCAGTTTCACGCGTGGGGTCGGAATTTGATTGCGGCCGCGCTGCTCGCCGCCGTGGTCGCGAGCGCGGCGGGCAGGACGGGTAATTATCTGATCATCGTCCCGGAGGGCTTTAACGGCACCGAGCCGGTGACCCGCATCGCGAACGTCAAAACCTCGCAGGGCTTCGACGTGTCCACATACGTGGTACCGTCCGGTACAAGCAATTCGTCGATCAAATCTTACATTGCCAGTCTGTGGGGCGGGCCCAACGCCCCGGACTACATTCTGCTGGTCGGTGACACCAGTGGATCAACGTCGACTGAGATTACAATTCCACACTTCTCCGGTGGCGGCAGCAAGCACTGCACGACCGACCTGCCGTATGCTTGCATGGACGGCGGTGACGACTGGTATCCGGACATCGCGATCGGCCGCTTTTCGGCCAGTACGCTGTCCGAGTTGACGGCCATGGTGGACAAGAGTCTGTTCGTTGAGGCGGGGGTCTTCTCCGACCCGGAATATGCCAAGCGGGGCGCCTTCCTGGCCAACCCCAGTACGTGCGGCATGGCCGAGCCGACACACGACTGGGTCATCGATAACTATTTTACGCCGAACGATTATGTGGGCGTCAAGCTCTACTCCTCCCAGGGTGCCGGCACCTCGGACGTGACCAACGCCGTGAACAACGGCTGCCTCTGGGTCGGCTATTACGGTCACAGCGGCTCGACCGGCTGGTGGGACCCGTCTTTCGGCCAGGGTAACGTGCAGGCCCTCAGCAACAACGGACTTTACGGCGTCGCCTGGAGCTTCAGTTGCAACGTCGGCAACTACAGCTATGACGAGTGCTTCGGCGAAACGTGGCTCCGCGAGGCCAACAAGGGGGCCGCGGCGGTCATCTTCCCGTCAGCCTACATCTATTGGGGGAGCCAATCAGAGTGGGAACCGTCCACCGTACTCGAGCACTCTTTCTTCAGGGCTTTCTTCGAAGATGACATCTGGGAAGTCGGACCTGCCTGGCAGGCCGGGTTGTATCACTTCTTGGTGGAATATACCGGCAGTACGGATTACAAACGCAATTTCTTCGAGTTGTACAACCTGCTGGGCGACCCGTCGCTGCTTTTGCCACAGCCGGACGGTTTCAGCCTGGAGCCAACCCCGCTGTCGCAGGATCTATGCTGCCCGCCGGATGACGAGGCCGCGTACTCGATCGTTGTCAGCCAATTGGGTGATTTCAGCGAGCCGGTCACGTTGACGGCCAGTGGCGAGCCGGCCGGCGCGACCGTCGACTTCAGCGTGAATGGACTCGCGCCGCCGTTCACGAGCGAGCTCACTATCGGCAATCTCGGCGGAAGCGCGCCGGATAGTTACAACATTCAGATCGACGGCACGTCGGCCTCCATACAGAGGTCAACGTTGGTGGTGTTGAACATCTCCCCTGCGGCTCCGCCCACTGTGACCCTGACCAGCCCGGCAAACGGCGCGGTCGACGTGGCGCGGATGCCGACGCTTACCTGGCAGCCGGCGGCTCAAGCATTGGAGTACGACCTGGAGGTGGCGACCGACGCCGGATTCCTGAACGTTGTCTATAGCGCGACGGTCACCGACGAAAGCCACATGGTGGGCATTATGCTGGCCAGCGACACGCTGCACTACTGGCACGTGCGGGCGGTCAACGGCTGCGGCGACAACGGCTTCTCGCCCACCTTCACCTTCACTACCATTGATCAGCCCGATTACTTTACGCAACTGTTCACCTCCGGATTCGACCTGGATACCCTCTCGCTCACCTTCATCCCGGACGGCTCCGGGGATTATTACTACATGTGCGGGAGCGACATTTCCCTGTTGCCGACGGATCCGTCCGGCGGCACTACTCTATCACTCGGTGATGATGACTATGGGTCGGTCTCGCCCAGTTCAAGCGTCTGGCTATATGGAGTTGCGTACAACGACTTCTATGTCGGCAGCAACGGCTACATCACCTTCGGATCGGGTGACACCAATTACAACGAGTCGCTCGCGGCTCACTTCGACCGGCCGCGTCTCTCACTCGTGTTCGACGACCTGAATCCGAGCACCGGTGGCACCGTGAGTTGGAAGCAGACGGCTGATCGCGTGGCGATAACCTGGGATGATGTGCCCGAATACAGCAGCACCGGTTCCAACACCTTCCAGGTCGAGCTGTACTTCGACGGCACGATCACGCTGAGTTGGCTACAGATCGACTCCAACGATTCCGTGGTCGGGCTGTCGCAGGGAATGGGCATGCCGGCCGATTACATTGCTACCGACCTGTCCGCCGCCGAACCCTGTTCGCAGCCGACGGGCGCCTGCTGCTATCTCGACGGTTCCTGTGCCGTAACGACGGAAGCTGCCTGTACCGGTGCGTGGCAGGGTCAGGGCACCGACTGTACGCCAAACATCTGTACACAACCGGGGGCCTGCTGCTATCCAGACGGTTCGTGTGCGCTGGCAACCGAGGTCGGCGGCGCGGATTGCACCGGCGACTACCAGGGCGACGATACGGTCTGTGACCCGAATCCATGTAGGTGCCCCGGCGACAGCAACTGTGATACCACGAGATCCTGGCGGGACATCGACTTCTTCGTGGCGGCGATGAACGACAACGTGGCGGCCTGGGAGGCCCTGTTCGCGCCCGGCTCGCCCAGTTGCCCGTTCTTAAACAACGACGTGAACAATGACGGCACCGTCAACTGGCGAGATATCGACCCGTTCGTGGCGTTGATGAACACGCCCTGCCCGTAACGACGGGCGGCGTGCCTGGTTCGTCACACTCGTACTGCGTTTCAAAAGTTTCGCGGCCCTTCGTCAAAGTGGGATAGTCGAGCACTTTATGAAACGTGGTACTAGTGCTTTGTCCAGCATAAATATTCGGGTGGCACGGGCGTCCCCGCCCGTGTAATTCTCGAGCGAGATACCCAAGCTACTAGAAAATTAAAGCTGGACAAAGCACTAGATTGAGCGCAACCGCAGGCCGGCGATGAAGATCGCCGGCCTGCGTGCATATCCATAGTGAAAGAAGGGACAGGCTCCGAGTCGATCTCCAAAAACTCCCGGCCGGGTGCCGGGCGCCACTGCTCTGCGAGCGGTGCATCTCATAGATAAACTGTTTCTGTGACCACTGCAGACACGTAGTGACACCCGGCCCATTTCCTGCTGAGCCACAATGGTATTTCAATCCACGCCCGCGTCTGGCAGGCGACTGCATCGTCCATACGAGGGTGATGAGGCGGGCACACCACCGCCTTCCTCGCCCCCGCGATGGGTGTTACCGGCAGAGTATAACCCGAGAACGCGAGATTTGAGACTAAAGAATTTTCGAAGTTCTTGTGTGAGTTCTTGCACTCCTTGGAAATTGTGTTATTATATTCACCATCGTGGCCCAGCACACAAACATCACTTATCTTTCGTTTGATCAACTGGCTCGTCCGCCACCAACCAGCGGAACTCCTACTCGTAAACGAAGCGGAGGCCACAGTGGCACCTGCAGTGGCACCTGTAGAAGTAAAACGTCGCGGTCTCCGCTGGTATTCTCTCCTTGAGTGATTATGATGATTATCGGAATCTTTGGTCAACCCAGCTCTCGGGGGTAACGCCATGCAAGCTGATAGTAGTGTACCACATATTCTATGGTGGAGCGATAGAGTTATACCTGACCAACGCACAGCTCCGCTTACGGCGTCTTCGACGCCGTCTTCTGCAAGTCGTCGGAGTTCCGGGAGGTGGATGTGTTATCCGACGCCGAGCGTACGGTTTCGGGACGGTCGTTGGACTTGACGAAAGGTTCGTACGATGTTAGGGTTTTGTGCTATGTCAACCAATTACGAAGTGAAACTCGAGATTGCGGGGCCTTTCGCGATGTTTGCCCGGCCCGACACCGGTGGAACACCTACATCGTACCCAGTGCCCACATGGTCAGCATGCAAAGGTATCCTCGAGTCGATCGCGCGCCTGGCCGACGGTGAGGCGTGGCTGCGTCCGGCTTACGTGGAAGTCTGCCGGCACGTCGGCGAACCGGGCGGCGAGGTGCGCTTCCAGCGGTATACGACCAACTACGGCGGGCCGCTGCGCAAGTCCAACCAGCTCCGCGCCGGAGCGTCCTTTCAATTTTTCGCGACCGTGCTCGTGGACGTGTGTTATCGCCTCCACGCTGTCGTCGAGGGGTTGGATCGGGCGCCGCGTGACGGATCCAATCCCCGCCATCACCTTCAGGACTTGTTCAACCGCCGATTGAAGCAAGGACGCTGCCATCGTACGCCGTGCCTCGGCTGGAGTGAATTTACCGCGGCATATTGGGGACCATTTCGCGACAAGGCGGAGAACGGCTCGATAGCCACGGAACGCGATGACGCGTTAGACCTCGTGATCCCCTCGATGCTCCACAGCGTGTTCGATAATCCAACGGACGGGACGTATGCGCCGCGTTTCGTGCAGGACGTCCGGGTCGAGAAAGGAGTGCTGCACTTTGCTGAATGAACTGCTTGAGATCGACCGCGGGCTGCGTGCTGTTGGCATTGAGCCGGCTGTACGTCATGGTGACATAAAACCGCTGGCCAAACGCGATGTCCTTTGTGCTCAGATCGACGAGACGGGAGTCGTGACCTCTGTTCGTGTACTCGACGCAGAGCACGCCCCGAAGTTCTGGACGATTCGTGACGGCAACCACAACAGCTTCCCTCTTGTTCCTCTTCGTGACCCGCTGAGGACGGACGGATCGCCCGATCTTGTTGAATCCCTGATGGATCAGAAGCGGTCCACCGAAGCACGAGTTGGAACTTTCCACGAGTTGTGGCCCACTACGACTCTATCACTTGACGGGCAACTGCCGTGGCCAAGCTACCGTGACCGACTACGGGAGCGCCGTGGGCAACTCGACGGATTGAGAGACCCTCAAGGGGCGGCGGTTCTCGTACTGTTCGACCGTGTGCTATCGAAGGATGGTCGCCTGATCCTGGAGACGCTTGATGCGGCGCTGGCGAATGCGATCAAGGAGGCGCCGGTAGACGAGCTGCTGACACTTGCCGGACGAATCCTGTTTGCGGGTGGAGGAGAAGTGCTGCTGGACATCGCGGGAACCGATGCGACCAAGCGAGACGCTACCAGTCCACGAAACGTTGCGCTCGTGAGTGAAGCACTGGCGGCAGCAGAGGAAGCCGGCACGGAGGGACGATGTGGTTTGACCGGCCGCGACGAATTGCTCGAAGACGACAAGTTCCCGCAGGCGAACCTGCCGCTTGTCGGCCCCACGTACCTGATAGCCAAAAACGAAGATACTCGCTGCACGGCCCGTTACGGAATCTCCGGATCGTTGGGCATGCCCGTTGCACGACGTATTGCCTCGCGCTTGCAGGCTGCCGCGGAGGCGCTTGGCACGACCGAGCGAAAAGGGAAGACTTGGTCGCGCGTTCCCTCGGATCGACCCAAGCAGTTTGATCTGTTGTTTGCCTATGTGCCGCGTGTAGAAGAACTGAACCCCGCGAGCGCGTTGGCCGAGAACGCGGCGGATTTCGAGGAGTTGGCTCGACGTATCATCGAGTTGTCGAAGGGTCGCGACGCAACCGTGCATGGTGATGCCCACTTCTACGTCATTCGAAAACTGGACCGGGCGAACAAGAAGATCATCTACACTACCACCAGCGGAGTCGGGGCGTTGGCGAGAGCCGCGGAGTGCTGGACCGCCGGCTGTCGCAACGTGCCGCCGGTGGAACTGCTCGTGCCGGGCAAGCAGGGACAAAAAGCCTTGCGCCGAGGGCCAGGCATGATCGCACCGGGTAGTCTTGTGGCCCTAGGACGGCAAGTGTACATGCGCGGCGGCGAGGAATACTGCCAGGCACCGGGGCCGACATTTGCCGACGCCATGCGCCTGTTCCTCGGCGACGAGCACCGCGCCCGGCGAACAGCCATGCGACTACTGGGCGTGTTTATCGCTCGGCATGGCGTGCTTCTGGCAGGCGTCGGCCACGCTCAGACACGCGGGTTCGATGCCCTCAAGAACTTCGATCGGCGAGCGGCGCTGGAGACCATCACAGTGTTGGGGTTGCTCCTGCACACGCTGGGCCGGAATAAGAAGGAGAAATACATGAACGATACACCCTACCAACTTGGACAACTGCTCGCCGGTGCCGATGTTCTCCATCGGGGTTATTGCGAGCATCAGCGCGGCGGTTCGATTCCGACGTCGCTCATCGGTAGCCAAGCCCTTGCGGTGGCTACTCGCCGTCCCTCCGACGCGCTCGCCATGCTACTCCGGCGTTGGCGCGTATACGACGGTTGGGCCAAGAAAAACACGAACTATTCTGTAGACGACAAGTTCCGAGGCGGCCAGAAGCTCAAGAGCAGGAAGGATCGCGAAGCAGCCGATCGTCAATGGGCGATCAGCAACGCTGTCAGAGTCGTAGCACGCCTGCGGCCACTTGCGGAAGCTCTCCACGAGAAGCTTCCCGTCGACGTCGACGATATTTTCCGCGCGGAGTTACTGCTTGGCTACATCGCCGGCCCGCCGAAACGTTTTTCAGCCGACTCTCAGAACACACTTGACAATGACAATACCGAGAACATGGAGAACTGACCAATGAGCAATAATCGAACCTCTGCTCCGTTTAATCGTGCCACCGGCCTCATCGTGCTTGAAGTCCGCCAGTCTAACCCCAACGGCGATCCGGATCAGGAAAGCGACCCCCGGACGCTGGAAGCCGACGGGCGCGGCGTCATATCGCCAGTGTCCTTCAAACGCAAGCTGCGCGATCTGGTGTTGGACGATGGCGACGTGATGGCCGAAGCGCGGTCGGCGTTGCGGCTCGGTGCCGACGGCGATCCTAACGAATACGGAATCCTGGAAGCGCGCGGCAGAGACCGCGGCGCGATCGAAAAGATGAATGCGGATGAGTTCAACACGACGTTCTGGGACGCACGCGTCTTCGGGAACACGTTTCTGGAATCGATGAAGGACAAGGCCAAGGATCGTGACGTTTCACATTTCATCAGCACTGGTATGGTACAGGTTGGTGTCGGCCTTTCCATCGCGCCTGTCGATATCGATCGCATGACCAACACGAACAAAGCTGGGGTCGAGGAGGGCAAGGATCGCGGCATGGCTCCGCTCGGGTTCCGTGTCGTCCGGCACGGGGTATACACCATCCCGTTCTTCGTGAATCCGAGCATGGCCGCTCGAAACGGTACTACCGAAAAAGACATCGAGCTGTTCAAGTTCCTGATCCCATACTCGTATCCGCATACCGCGTCGGCCGTGCGTCCCTTCGTCAGCGTTCTCCATGCTTGGTACGCCGAGCACCAGGGGCCGCTCGGCTCGTGCTCGGACGGGTTGCTCATCGACGCGCTGGCGCCCGTATGCAAGGATCGTCCGGATCAACCATCGAATTCTCTCGGCGACTACGAGATTCCGACAAACAAGGATGTGCCCGAAACACTGCGATCGCGGCTGAGTTCGTTGAAGGACCTGGCCGCCGGGGCGCCGGCGTGATTGACGATCCGGTAGCTCACTCGGCACCACGGCACGCGCCCGCCCGCGATCCGCAACTGTACGCGAAGCACGTTGAGAACGTTTGGCGCGGCACAGTAGCCCGAGCGGAGCGCATGCTGGTTTTTGCGCGAAACACGCCTGAATCGCTCCTGTCTTCGATCGAAACCGGTGCGATCTTTCACGATCTCGGCAAACTCGACGCTACGAACCAAGCAGCCCTCCGCAAGGGTCGCAATTTCAGGCTAAAGCACGATCATATCGACGCAGGTGTGGCGCACGTCATGGCGAGGAGGAACGAGACCGCCGGTTGGTTGATTCGAGCGCATCACAGTCCCGGCCTGTCGAGGCGTTCTTACGAGAAGTTCTTGCCGAACGGCCTGTTGCGCGGCGAACGGAAGCGATCCACGGAGCGCGGATTCCACGACGAATTAGTTGAACATACGAACAACCATCTTGCAAAATATATCCAAGATCACGAAGCGGCTTGCGGTTTCCATGAGGTCTCCTCCTCGGAGCCGCGCCACGGGTTCACGATGCGTCTGGCGTTGTCCTGCCTCGTGGACGCGGATCATTCCGACGCGGCACGTTACGATCGCGGAGAAGACAGTGTTGAGCATTGGGAGTCGCCCGCGGTTCCGGCGCAATGGTTCGAGCGCATTAATAAGCTCGACCAGTACGTTGCCGGTTTAACTGGGGGCGATTCGCAGCGAAACCGCCAACGGAGCGCACTGTATCAAGCTTGCGCCGACTCCCGCATTCGTGATCCGATTGTGTCGTGCGAGGCGGCAGTCGGCCTGGGCAAGACGACGGCGGTGACGGCCTACTTGCTCCGCTGTGCGAAGGAGCGGTCATTGCGGCATCTCATCATCGTCGCGCCGTACACCAATATTATCTCACAGACTGTAAGTCGGCTGCGTAAGGCGCTGGTCCTGCCGGGCGAGCGGCCGGACGCGATCGTCGCCGAGCACCACCATCGCGCCGAGTTCGCCGACCAATCGTTGAGGGATATTGCAACGTTGTGGCGCGCCCCGATCATCGTCACGACAGCCGTGCAGTTCTTCGAAACACTAGCCGCTAACCGATCGGCGGCGCTGCGCAAGGTGCACGAGCTTCCCGGATCGGCAGTGTTCATCGACGAATCACACGCGGCGATCCCACCTCATCTCTGGCCGCAGAACTGGCGCTGGCTGCGCGAACTTGCCGAAAACTGGTCATGTCGCTTCGTGCTGGCATCCGGCTCGCTCGTCCGGTTCTGGGAGAATGAGGAGATCATCAACCCGCCTTGTAGAGTACCCGAGTTGACGCCGCCTGAACTGGGATTCGATTCGGCTCGCAGTGAATCCGACCGCGTCCGACCGTGCCGAATCGACGGAGCGCTGCACCGGTGCGAGCTCGTCGACGCGGTGGCGAGCAAGGCCAAGACCGATGGGCCGGTGCTGGTAATCCTCAATACGGTTCAGTCGGCGGCGGTGATTGCCCGCGATCTCGCGCGAGAGCTCGGTGATCCCGACGCAGCAGATGGTTCGGTCGGTCCCCTTGCCGCACGCCGTGTGCTTCACCTATCCACCGCACTCTGCCCGCGAGATCGCGCGCGGATCCTGGCGGAAGTCGAACGCCGACAACAACCCTGCGAGACACCATTCGGCCAACATTGGATTCTCGTCGCCACAAGTTGCGTGGAAGCCGGCGTCGATCTCGATTTTCAAAGCGGTTTTCGCGAAAGTTGCAGCGTAACCAGCTTCATTCAAGTCAGCGGCCGAATCAATAGACACGGGCTGCGTCCTGGCGCTTCGCTTACCGACTTTCGGTTGATACCAGACGACCTCTTAACAAGGCACCCTGGTTTCAAACAGTCAGCGAGCGTCCTCACAGAACTCTGGCCCAAGCTGGACGCGCCGATCTGTGCGACGAGTGATATCGTTACCGAGGCGATGGCGCGAGAGATCGCCGCATGCGGTGGGCAAGATGATCAATTGGGCAACGCGGAACGAGATTATGACTACCCGGAAGTCGCCAAGCTTGGGCGCGTGATCGACACCGACACATGCACTGTGATTGTCGATAAGCGCCTCGCGTGTCTCATCCAAAAGGGCCGCTATCCGTCACGAAGGATGCTTCAACGACGCTCCGTTCAACTCTGGTCCTCAAAGATCCAGAGTCTCGCCTTGGATCGCATCTTCTCCAGTGCATATCGGCATGTCTGGAACTACGACGCAGATCTGTATGTCTGGAACGGCAACTATGACGCGGACTTCCTCGGCATCATGGCAGATGTCTTGCGGAACGTGCAGTTCTTGGCGGAGGGGGGTGCAGTGATCTGATGTACACCGAAGACGACCTGCTGCCGATCTCCGCGCTCCAGCACCTGGTTTTTTGCGAGCGGCAGTGTGCCTTGATTCACGTTGAGGGGTTGTGGGTGGAGAACCGGCTGACGGTCGAGGGCAAACAGTTGCATGAGAAGGTCCACGCCGCGGGGGGCGAGACGCGGGCCGGGGTGCGGATTGTTCGTGGCTTGCCGTTGCGGTCGCTCCGCCTGGGACTCTCCGGGATCGCCGATGTGGTTGAGTTTCACGCTCCGGACCGGGCCGATGAGCCAAGTGTGGCGGAGACTTCAACCGGATCGCCGCTGGCGTTCGCCGCGGAACGGCCGTTTCCGGTGGAGTACAAACGCGGGCGGCCCAAGCGACATGACGCCGATCGGGTGCAGTTATGTGCTCAGGCGCTCTGTCTCGAAGAAATGCTGGGGGGCGAAGTGCCGGCGGGCGCCCTGTTCTACGGCCGGACGCGCCGCCGACTCGACGTCCGCTTCGATCCGGACCTGCGTCAACGGACGGAGCGAGCCGCGGCTCGGCTGCACGAACTGGTCGAGCGTCGGGAGACGCCCGCGGTCCCGCGCGGGCCGAAGTGTGAGACCTGTTCGCTGCTGAACCTGTGCCTGCCCGGGGCCACGGCGTCTCGGCGTGGTGCCAGCCGGTACTTGAAACGCGCTCTACAACAGCTCGGCCTCGAAACGACGGACCAGGATACGGTGCCATGAAACAGCATCTTAACACTCTCTTTGTCACAACCCACGGGGCATATCTCGCCAAAGACGGGCAGGCGGTCGCCGTACGTGTCGCGCGGGAGCTGCGTCTCCGCGTGCCGCTCCACAATCTCGGCGGGATCGTCTGTTTCGGCCGCGTGGGTTGCAGCCCGGCCCTGATGGGCATGTGTGCCAAGGCCGGCGTCGCGATAACCTTCCTGACGCAGCACGGGCGCCTCCTGGCCCGCGTGACCGGTTTCACGCCGGGAAACGTGTTGGTGCGGCGGGAGCAATATCGCCGGGCGGACGATCCGGTGGCGTCGACGCTGATTGCCCGCGATGTCCTGACGGCCAAAGTTGCCAATTCCCGCTCCGTGCTGCTGCGTGCGGCCCGCGACTACCCGGCTAGCGCGCAGGCCTCAGAGATCTCGCACGCCGCGGCTCGCCTGGGGCACGCCTTGGCGGACGTCCAGCGGGCCGACAATCTGGAGCAACTCCGCGGCCTCGAAGGCGATGCGGCCCGCTGTTATTTCGCCGTCTTCAATGGACTGATTACCAATCAGGGCGATGGCTTCGTCTTCCGCGGGCGCAACCGGCGGCCGCCGCTCGACAACGTCAACGCCCTGCTCTCGTTTCTCTATACCATGTTGACCCATGACGCGCGGTCTGCCTGCGAGGCCGCGGGGCTGGACCCGGCGGTCGGCTTTCTCCATCGGGATCGGCCCGGACGGCCGGGGCTGGCACTGGACCTGGTCGAAGAGTTCCGGGCCTATCTGGCCGATCGCGTGACGCTCTCCCTGATCAACCGGCAGCAGGTCCGCCCGCCGGGGTTCCTGAAAATGGATTCCGGTGCCGTGGTGATGGACGAGCAGACCCGCAAGACCGTCATCACGGCGTACCAAAAGCGTAAACAGGAGACCGTTACGCATCCTTTTCTGGGCGAGAAGACAACGGTGGGCCTGCTGGTTCATTTGCAGGCGCGGTTGCTGTCGCGCTACCTGCGAGGCGAGCTGGACGCCTATCCGGCGTTCATCGC
>JAGMDK010000420.1 GCA_023128695.1 Phycisphaerae bacterium | reverse complement strand
GGGCCGCAAGGTCTTCCAGCAGATCGAGAAGAAGGCCCGGCACCAGTTGGGCAAGTATTCCAAGCCCTTTCCGGCAGCCAATGCTCACTTCGTGCCTTGGGACCATGTGCCTGAGTTGATCGATCAGCTGCAGACGCTCAAGGCGGAGTTCGACCAGGCCGTCGAGGATTTCCTCGCGCAGTACCCGCAACTGCGGGCCGAATGGCAAACCCAGCATCCGGACGTGCCCGATGCGGCGTACCCGGCCGTCTGGGATTTGCAGAAGAAGTTCAGCTTCGGCTGGACCACGTTCAAGGTCGCCGGCGCCGCCAGCGCGATGGCCATTGACGACATCCAGGCCGAGCTGGCCGGTCAACAGGTTCGCGCCGAGCAGCTCGCCCAGATGAAGCAGAGCTTGCAGGCCGAGTGCCAGCAGTTCGCGGGCGACTACGTCATGGCGTTCCGGAAGGAAGTCGCGGAGTTCTGCGACCAAGTCATCGATGCGAACGGCAAGGTCCACGGCAAGACGCTGCAGTCCATCCGCCGCAAGATCGAGCACTTCCACGCCATGAACATCTTCAACGACGCCGATACGGCAGCGCAGCTGAGCGAATTGAAGGCCCAGCTCTTCGGCGTCACCGGCGAGGACCTCAAAGAGCAGCCGGACCTGGCAGAGAAGCTCAGCCAGGCCTGCGCCGCGCTGAAGCAGGAGTTGCTGGATCCGAGCGCCGTGTCGTCGCTGACCGGCCGGCTCAAGCGCCGTGTCGTGCTTGATTGACGAATCGCATTGGAGGAACGAGCGGGACTCGGTGTTCCGCTCGCTTCCTCCATCCTCTTGATATCAACGAAAGGAAACGAAATGTCCCATTACGTTGAGTGCAAACCGGGCTTCAAGGATCAGCAAGCCCTGATCGACGCCCTCGTCGCCGTCGGTTTCGACCGCAGCCAGATCGAGACTCATGAAGAAGCCCTCGCGCTGTACGGCTACCAGGGTGACACTCGCCCGCAGCGCGCCCACATCATCATCCGCCGGCAGCACGTCGGCCAGGCCGCTAACGACGTTGGCTGGGAACGCCTGTCAGATGGTACGTACCGGGCCTGGATCAGCGAGTACGACAGCCGCCACCGGTTCAATCCCGAGACGCAGAACCGAATCAAGCAGGAGTACGCCTATCATGCCGTGGCACGCCAGCAACGCACCCTGGGCCGCACGGTCCAGCGGCGCGAGCTCGAAAACGGCGAGATCGAGGTTGTCATCGGCGGCTATCGCTAACCCTCACTTCACAGATACAAAGCGCGCGACACGCGCGAGAAAGGAAGATGAAACCATGCGTCACAAACACGTGCGAATGATCATACGCCAGGACGGCACCTGTGCCGTCGATGCCGTTAATTTCACCGATGCGACCTGCACGCAGGCCACGCAGCAGATCATGCAAGCGCTGGCTGGGCAGGTTGCCGAGGAACGCTTGAAACCCGAAGCCCAGCGGCTTCCGCCGCAGGCGAACCGGCAACAGGAGGGCGCGCGATGATCAAGCTACGCATCACACCTGATGGCTGCATCTGCGGCTTGTACACGGATGACGTCCAGCTGCGCCAGCTCGGCGCGCTGAAGGTTCGGCGCGCGAGCCACGTGGAATTCGATGGCCGGCAACAGTCCTGGCTCGTCCGCGAGGCTCAGCCCGTGCCTCACCTGCGCCGATGGCTGCAACGGCTGTTCGGCCGGCCCACGGGTCGCGTGCTTCATCGCGCCGCAAGCCGCTCCCTGGCACTCGCCTGGGAGCACGAGCACTTCCAGCCGGGTGGACCGGAGTGGAGACCGTAACACGCGTGATATCTCCCGCGTAACCGTCCCACTGCTGTCTTTCCCTTCATTCTCATTTCTCTTTCGTCGCGGCCGCTTTTCTGGCCGCGATTCTTCCCCCGATGTAGCGAGAGCTATGCCCTCCTCCACGGCGTTCAAACGGCGGCACACGCTCAATCACCGGGACAATTGTCGGTGGCGGGCACGTCCATCCAGCTTGAGGACGTGCCCGCAAGAGGTAGGTCCCGAGGTGGTAAGATGAACAGCACAACGTCGCTCGCAACGCAGTTGCGGAAGTCCATCGATGACAGCGTGAACCGGCTCGCCGCCGCGGTGGATAAGCAACGCGGCTCAGAGGAAATGAGGCGGTATCTCGATGTGATGGCTCGGTTTCCAATGTACAGCTGGAGGAACGCATGCTTGATATCGCTGCAACGCCCCCAGGCGTCGCTCGTCGCGGGTTTCAGCCATTGGAAACGGCTGGGCAGAAGAGTACGGAAGGGAGAAAAGGCAGTCCGGATCATCTCGCCGTGTCCGGTCAGAAAGGCAGCCGATGAGGAGGAGGAGAGAGTACGCATGTACTTCAAGGCTGCCTGCGTGTTCGACGTCTCCCAGACCGAAGGCAAGGGGCTACCGACGGCAGAAGTCCCTGAGATTCGGGCAGATACCAAAGGGTTGCTGGCAGCATTAGCGAATGTCGCCGCGAAGCGTGGCATCACCGTGCGATATCGCCCCATGGAGGAGGGCACGTTCGGCGTTAGCAGGGGCGGAGAAGTGGAAATTGCCACTGGCCACTCAACCGGGCAACAGAGCAAAAGTCTGGTCCATGAGTTGGCCCACGAAGCCATGCACCGCCGGCTAATAGCGAGCGATGCATACGGCATCGGACGACGCACCGCGGAACTCGAAGCAGAAGCCGTAGCCTACGTTGTTTGCCGGCACTTCGACCTGGATGTTGAGCTCCGGGCAAGCCGGTACATCGCCCTGTGGGGTGGTGAAGGGAAGGCACTTGCGGCGAGCTTGGGCAGGATTTCCGACGCGGCTCGACGGCTGATCGAGGATATGAAGGGGCTTGGCCCCTGCGCAGGAGGCGCGGCTACGTGTCGAACCGGTCTCGGTACCGCCACGAGCGTTCCCACGTTGGCGACAGGTCGCCACAGAACTTGCCCCGCCAGTTCCTGAGCCTGATCCCATGCCGGAAGAGCAGTTGTACGAGGACGAACTGATAGTGGACCCGTGGATGATGCCGGGGATGAAGCATCAGGGTCGGCATTCGTATCGGCGAGCCAGTGATGCATCGCTTACGACATGACTCCGCGCACTCCTGAGCGCGGGCTCTGCACCACTTGCATGTGCGTGGCAACTTCATTCCGAAAAAGGCCTTGCGCGCTGGACGGCTCCGCGCTACGATGGATTCGGTGTCAAGATGCACAGAAAGGCGGGTTTTGCCATGACCATCAAGATGCGGAGGCTGATCGTTGTCGTGCCGATTGCGTCGATTCTGCTCCTTGCGGACTTCCTGGCCTTGGGCGAATGGCTTGATCGCGCCGGCCTAATCGGCTGGGCGCAAACCATCGGCACGCGGCACATCACAGGAACGGCAATCACGGTGATTGCGGCGCTGCTGATTCTGCTTCCCTCAACGCCTGGAAGTGTACGAAGAACGTGCGTACCGACAGCGCGATGTCCTGTGTGTGACGAAGATCTTCGGCCGGGAGGGCGATACTGTCCGGCGTGCGGAAGCCGAATCGCGGACCGCAACTCATAGGCATAGGAAGTGCGATCGTCAGATTGACCATCCGGCACAGCCGGTACTTCCTGACGATGACGACACGCTGGCATTCCACGAGTGCTCAAGGGGCATCGGGTACAAACGCGAGCTCCATATCAGGTTGGCCAAGCACTCAGTACGAGGCAAAGCCCGGTTAGCTGGAACAAAGGTCGTCCAGAAACTCCGAAGCAGGATCAACGCCAGTGATGAGCAGATTGTCACGCGCCCTGGTGCAGGCAACGTAGAGTAAGTGCCGTTCGGTGTTGTACACCTCTTCCAGGTCCGCGTCGTCGGTGACGGCCTCGATGCGCGCCTGCAGGGGCACGATCTCGTCGTCACATGCGGCAACAACAACGACGCGGAACTCCAGACCCTTTGCGAAGTGCATCGGGCAAATCGACACGGAGCCGGGGGTAACATCCGTGCTCGCATCTAGCAGAACGGCGGTTAAGGCCGCCGCCGAAACCGCAGCCCGCGCCCGGGGCAGCTCAGCTTCAGATCGCACGAAGATGCCGATTTCCTCCGGTTTGATGCCGTCGTTGATTCTGTCGGTGAGCCAGGCCGCAACGGCACGTGCTTCATCCTCGGCTGTTGGGAAGGCTCGGATCGTGGGCTCCGGCCCGCTAAACGCGGACACCGTGGCGGCTCGCGACTCAACGTTTCCGTCTACATCTGACAATTCAGCGGGTAGCAGTCGGTCCGCTTGGGCACGGATTTGGTGTGACGTGCGATAGTTGATGCGAAGCGTCTGGGAGCGGCCACGGACGTCGACGCCGAGCGATTTCCACGAGAATGGAATCTGGAATATCCGCTGTCCGAGGTCACCGGCAAAGAACAGGCCGTTCTCCTTCGCGCCAGCCACGGCCGCCAAGAACCGAAGTTGGGGAATGCTGATGTCTTGCGCTTCATCGACGACGATGAAGTCGGCAGGAGACGCCTCGCTGTTAGCCACAAGCTCAGTGGCTGCCGTGAATACGCCCGGTACGGTGATCAAGCCGCGCTCACTCAATGCGGATCGAACCTGGTCGAAGATGGTCCACAGCAACTCGCGCTGTTTCTGCCCGAGCCGAGTCTTGCGCCCAAGACGCGCTACATCGCGGTACTCCTCCCACGTCCGTAGCTGCCAGGCATCGACCACGTCACGCCACTCGGACTCCAGGAACGACATCGTAAAGCGGTGAGCCTCAGCTGACTCGGACGCGGCTGCGAGAAGCGCTCGGAACATGGAAGGGGTCGGAATCGTCGGCTTGCCAAACGCAGATTCGTAAGTCTCAATCCCGACCTCGTCAATCGCTCGCACGGCGATGCGCTGCTCCAGCGAAGGCTCGTCGCTAATGAGCCGCTTGAGCTTTCGGCGGAGTGTGCGGGCGAGGGCAATGGAGAACGTCGTGAGAAGCACGCGAGCTTGCGGATGGTTCCTCGCCAAGTGGGCCGCCCGATGAAGAGCGACAATCGTCTTCCCGGTTCCGGCAGAGCCAGCAACCCGTGCCGGACCGCCAAAGTTCCGCTCGACGGTCTCGCGCTGCGCAGGATGCAGGAATACCGCCCACTTGTCCCAGGGGTATTCGAGTGCCCGCTCCAACTCCTTGTTGCTGGCGACCAGCCGGAAACGCCGCTGAGCGTCGGGGTGACCGAATGGGTCTTCGTCTGGGGTTGCGTGTGCTGGGAGCGCCGGTTCGCCGCCCGTCGCCAGCTCCAACAAGGCCTCCGCGGCCTCCTGCGGAAGGTGTGCCGCGAGATCAAAGAGCGTGTCCTCGTTGGCTGCCTTGACGTCGTCCAACCATTCCGCGGGGACGCCGTAGGAAAGCAATGTCTCCTCAGGCACATCGGCAAGCAGCAGAGGCTTCGGCGGAGGCGCCTGCTCAACTTCGATGTACTTCGGCACCTCGATTTCGAGCACCTTCTCGCGAATCTCGACGATCTGCATCGCGCCGGTCCTGGGGTGCCGCTCGATCCTGCGACGTTCGGCCCATTGGTACGCCTTGTCGTGATGGTCCACGTAGCAGAGCAGCAGGCTGGTATCGCTCCTGTGTACGATAAGCCGGATGTCACCGCTGACACGGACGGACCAGAAACTCTTGTCCTTGGCTCGGTCGAGCCGATGGAATTGCATGCTGGGCCGGCTGGGGTCCATCTGCAGGTCAAACGCGGTTGTCTTGACGGCTTTCTGTTCATCGCCCTGGAGCTTCGCCAGGCTCTCAGTGAATGTGTCGGCGATGCGGAACTCCATGGAGTCATCCCTGCTCAATTGAGCGATTCGCGGAGGTTAGGTTCAACTTGGCCAACCGCGAACGGATTGCTGATGGTTGTCGTTCGAAGCGCTGTGCGATGGCCATGACTGGCTCGCCCGCCCGAATCAGGCCTGTCAGTCTCTCGTCTTCTTCCGCTTCCCACTTCTCATACGCGCGCGGGTGGCGCTTCTTGATTTCCGCCATCCGGGCATGGTAGTCAGACTGAGACTCGCTCAGCTGCAATGCCTCCTCCGCGGCCGCGAAGATGTCCAGGTAGCTGATCCCCGCATGCCCGTCGACAATCTGACTATAACTGTGGCCGTCAGCAATCAGGCTCAACACCATCACGCTCTTCTCGCTCAATCGCTTACGTTCAGTCATCGCTCACTCCACCCGGAATACCTTCATCACTTCGTCGCCGAGGTGGTTGATCACCTTCACCGCGATTCGGCCGCCCTTGGGCTTCTGAAACGGCCGGGATGTGTCGCTGTTGAGCGTGGCCCAGGCGTCTTCGTTGATTTCGGCCTTGAGCGTGGTCTTGAGCGACTTGTACGGGTCGTTCGCGCCGAGAAAGTACGCGTGGCGGACGAAGAAGCTCTCTTCGTTGTAGTCGGTGTCGATGAACCAGCAGGCGATGCCTTCGGCGCCGTCGCTGCGAACCTCGCCGCTGCTGGGGTGAAAGACATCCACGCCGTTGATCTTCACCTGCACTTGGCCGTCCTCGGCGTCGAGGATGTCGATGTCCGGCTCGCCGAAGATGACGAAGAGGTTGCCCTTGCCGGTGTTCTTCAGGTCGTCGGCCATGTGCAGGTCGGCGTTCATGCGTGCCTTGAGCACCGGAATGCGGCCAAGCTTGCTGAATTCGGTGGCGTGGGCCTCGTAGTTGAACGCGCAGGCGATGACCACGTCGAAGTCGGCGTCGCCGGCCTCGCGGGCCGCGACCACCAGGTCCTGTCGCGTCACCGTGCCGAACTCCGGGCCGATGAATATGCCCGCCCGCTTCTCCTTGCCGTCCGTCTCGCCCTCGACGTACCGACCCTCGGCGCAGATGTAGTGCCCCGGCCACGGCGCGATCGAGGAGAACGTGATCTTGTCCTCCTTATGCGCCTGCTGCACGCCGGCGGTCTTCAGGTTTTCCAGAATCATCTGGGCGAAGTCGGTCTCGTCGTCCGTCCGGCCCGGCGCCTGGGCCGGGTCAATCAGTTCGTCGTCGGCATCGACCGTAAGCACGCGGTGCGGCGAGAGACTCTCGACCGTGAACGGCCCGGCGACGCGGACCTTCTTCTTGTCCACATACGGCTTGTCGTAGAGGTATTCGAAGTCGGCCTTGGCCGCGATGGACGCGTCGATCTCCTTCTGCCGGGCGATCCGCTGCCGCCACCACTCGGCATGCAGCTTCTTCGCCTCGGCTGACCAGCCGTCGCCGGCCTCGCGGGGAATCTCCCATTCCTCCCATGTCTTGCCGACCGTCTTGTTCACATTCTCGCGCAGCGGTTCGAGCGCCGCCTGGAACTTCTCCCAGATGACGTCGATTTCGGCGTTGTTGGCGATCGACTTCAGCGTGATATGCGGTACACGCTCGTAGACGAAACCGTGGCGGATGTTGTGATTCGTCGGCGCGGTGGATGGCTCCGTTCGGGTCACCTCGGCTTCCTTCTGCTGCCCTTGGGTCGAGTCGGCCAGCAGGTAGTATGAGTACCGCGCCCCCATGATCCGCGCCCGGGCCAGGGCGAGGGAGACCCGCGAGGTGTCGATCGTGATCCACCGTCGGCCCCACTGCTCGGCCACATACGCCGTCGTCCCCGACCCGCACGTCGGGTCCAGCACAAGATCCCCGGCGTCGGTGGCCATGAGAAGGCATCGTTCGACGATCTTTGGGTTTGTCTGCACAACGTAAACTTTTTCACCACCCACTGAACTGCTGCAGTCAGTCCAAATATTGATGCGTGGCGAGACGTGAAAATCATCGAAGAATCGAACGTAGGCGAGCGTTGACTTCAAGCCGACGATGCGATCAGCATGAAGCAGGCGATGCATGCCTTCTTCACCTGTCTTCCATACACCTTTCTGAGGACGAAAGGTTTGGCCATCAATCTCAACCGGATACTTCGTCTTTTCCACGCCGCTCTGGCCGGTGATGCCGCTTTGCCGAAAGAGCCGCCCAGCAACTGGAAGTCCGTCGGGATCGACCTCATCTTCTTTAGTCAGGCGACGGCGATTCAGGTCGGGCTCTTGCAGCCATGTGTAGGCGGTACCGTCCTGGTCAGCTACTTTCGCATTAACTGAATCTCTAGTTGTCTCCGGTCACTAACTCCTGGTAACACATGTGTTTACCCGTTACGGCCGCGACAAGGAGCCGGTCGAAGAGGTTCGCCTCCAGCCACCGGCGATTCGCTCGATAGACAAACTCCGCC
>JAGMDK010000042.1 GCA_023128695.1 Phycisphaerae bacterium | reverse complement strand
TCTTCTCCGCGCTGATCGCCGAGCGGGTCAAGCACCTGACGGCGACGGATTTCAGCCCGGAAATGCTCGCGCAGGCACGGCGGCGGTTGGGCGGCTACGACAACGTTGAAATACGGACGGAAGACGCCTACCACACTTCATTCGCGGATAACTCGTTCAGCGCCGTGCTGGCCGCGAACCTGCTGCATCACGCGGACGCGCCGGCCGCCGTCGTGCGGGAATGCCGCCGCGTCCTGAGGCCCGGCGGGAAAGTCGTCGTCATTGACTGCGCCGGGCATGGGATGTCCCTGTTGTCGTGGATTTGGAAGGGCCTCGGCTCTCTGCGCCGCCGGGGCCGCCCGCCAGAGGGCCACCACCACTTTTCTCCCGACGACCTGGCCGCGCTGATCACCGAGGCCGGCAGGGTGGCCCACGTTCTCCGAACGTGGGGGCCCGATTTTTCCCTTCGCTCAGCCTGGTTGGTACGAAGTGAACCAGGCTGCTGGGGGAATGAAATCGTGAACCCACGTTGAGACAACGTGGGCCACCCAGCCACCTGGGAACGCACGGCCGCGGCTTTCGAACTGGGGCAGGCATCGGGAAAGAGCCTTTCCCAACGGAGTGCACATCATGACCGCAGAGCAGTCCAATCGGTCGGCGCCGCAAGTCATTCGGGTACCGACACCTCTTCGCAGGCCTGCGGTCCCCCAAAATGAGGCCAGCTTCGGACAACTCGCCGGCCGGTCTTTGCGCCCTTTCATGGTGTTGATGGCTGTGTTCGGAGGCATATTCTTACCGCTCTTGGTCGTGTGGGCGATCCGGTCCCCAACGGCAGCGCCGGCGGGACTACCAAACCCTGTACTCCACATTCTCCCCCTCCTGGGCGCCCTAGCACTGATGCTTGTGACATTGTCCATCACAGTGTCCCTTGGCGTGCGTGCGGACCGGAAGCGCTTGGCTACAGCGGCGGAACGCCAGAGGACTGAGGGTAGCAAGCCGTCGCGCGGATTTCCGGCGTACTTAGCCCTCCCTTGGCTGGTGAACCTTGTCGCACTCTTCGTTGCGGCATGGGTAGCGGTCGATCTGGTGGTAAAAGCGAAGAAGACCGGTACCCTTGCCGGCCTCACGCCCGTGCAATTTGCCGCAGTCGTCACTGCTGTGTTCGGCCTGATCTGTGTTGTCAGTGCACTTGCTGTTTGGGCCGCTCTTCGACTCCGCCTTGGCTTCCTGGCGCAGTCAGAAATGCCCCCCAAGCCAATTGAAGTGAGCCCGGACGAAGCGGCGCAGCAACTTGCACGGCAGTGGCCAGCCTTGCGCCCACCGCCCAAGCTGCCGGCCGTGCAAGCGGCCCTCAACCTGCTGCCGCAGGACGTATCGCCGCCGGCGCGAATCGTAGTACTCGGCGATTTTGAGCTGCCCGAAGTCGGCGACCTGCGGTTCGAGCCAGAGGTATTTTCGCCGACCAGATTGCTTGGGACTCGCCTGATTGTGGCGGCGGGGGTGGTCGGTGCTGGCCTCGCTTGGTGGGCTCTTGGTTACACCGGCTTTGTCCCTTGGGCTGCGCGCGATAATCCATTCACGATGACGGTCTACCTTGTCATCCCGGCCCTCGTTCTCTGGGTCTGGCGAGGCGCCCTTCGAGCGACGTATTTACGGCTCGCACCGGGGGTTGTTCAGGTTCTCGTATACCAGTACCCCTGGAGCAAGAAACCCACGATACGCGACTATCCTATCGAGGGTGGCACGCTTGCAGTTGTGGCCAATTCTGCATACGGACTAAAGTTGACATTGGCGCGCGGGTCGCAGAAGGACACTGTGACATTTAGCCTACTCGCCAAGAAGAAAGAGGCGACCGACCGCTTGTTGGAGGCTTTGCTTTCAACGGCGCCAAGGCCGCCACTGTCTCTCACTGCCCTCGTCGGTTAGGTACGACGCGCATTCCGAGCGCGTTGGGCGCGGTGCTGCGTTTGAATCCGGCAGGGTGGCCCGCGTTCTCCGAACGTGGGGGCCCGACTAGCCAAGAACCTCGATCCACCACGGTATTCCGGCGACATAACGCGCGTTTCATCGGCGCTCTGCGAGTGGTATCGATTCGTCGCGCGTGCAACAATCGGCGACGAACCCAGGTTTGTCACGGAGACCGCTCCTCGACGCGGACGAGAGCAAGCTATGGCGATTAAGCGCCTTTTTCTTGACAGCCTCAGGTGGCCGGCAGTCAAGGGGCCACCATATAGAGCAAGGGACTACATTCGATACGGTTGGGCCAGCGGCGAATGGATTAACTGGCTGGAGGGTCGGCTCTCGGGTCCTGGCATCTTACAGAGATTCGGCCCGTGGTACAGGTAGTACAGTGGGTGACTCAGCGCAAGCCCGTCGACGCCGCGGATATCGTGCCGCAACGCTTGGGCTAGCAGTCTGTCGGACTTAG
>JAGMDK010000419.1 GCA_023128695.1 Phycisphaerae bacterium | reverse complement strand
GCCAAAAAGTCCGACAGACTGCTAGTCCCCTTGTTCAGCGGCTTGTTAGCCATCCTCACCCCTCAATCCGCAATCCGCAATCCGCAATCCTCATCCCTCAATCCTCAATCCTCATCCCCTTCCTTACGTTGGATGTCGCCGCCGAGGGAGCGGAGTTTTTCGTCGAAGCGGTCGTAGCCGCGGTCGAGATGGTAGATGCGGTTGACGTAGGTGGTGCCGCGGGCGGCCAGGCCGGCCAGGACCAGGGCGGCCGAGGCCCGCAGGTCGGACGCCATCACGGGCGCGCCGATCAGGCGTTTGACACCCTCGACGATGACCGTGGGTCCCTCCTTCCGCAGGCGGGCCCCCATGCGGTTCAGTTCGGCGACGTGCAGGAAGCGGTCGGGGAAGATTTTCTCGGTGACGATGCTGTTGCCGTCGGCCAGGCAGAGCAGGGCCATGAGTTGGGCCTGGAGGTCGGTGGGAAAGCCGGGAAACGGCTGCGTGGTGACGTCCACGGGTTCGAGTCGCCGGACCGAGGAGACGGTCACGCCGCCCTCCTTACTCTTTTCGACGTTGACGCCGATCGCGGCCAAGCGGTCGACGAACGCCATCAGGTGATCGAGCCGGGCGTTTTCGAGGGTGATCTCGCCGTTGGAGATCGCGGCCGCGACCATGAGCGTGCCGGATTCAATGCGGTCGGGGATGACGGCGTGCTCGCAGCCGTGCAGCTCCTTGATGCCTTCGATGACGATCCGCGGCGTGCCGTGTCCGCTGATCGAGGCCCCGCACTTGTTGAGGAAATCGGCCAGGTCGACGATCTCCGGCTCGCAGGCGGCCATTTCGAGCACGCTGATCCCCTCGGCGAGGACCGCGGCCATCATCGTGTTGGCGGTGCCGAGGACGGTCGAGCCGAAGGGGCCGCCGAGAAACATCTCCTTGCCGCGCAGGCGTTTGGCCTTGGCGACGATATCGCCGCTGACCAGCTCGACGTCGGCGCCGAGCTGCTCCATGGCGCGGAGGTGCAGGTTGACCGGGCGGTCGCCGATCGCGCAGCCGCCGGGCATGGAGACCTGGGCCCGGTGACGCTTGGCCAGCAGCGGGCCGAGGACGCAAATGGAGGCCCGCATCTTGCGGACGATGTCGTACTCCGCCTTGCAGTTCATCTCGTCGCGGGTGTTCAGCTTGAGCGCGCCGTCGGACTGCCGTTGCACGTCAACACCGAGCCGCACGAGCAGCTCACTCAGCGAGTTCACGTCGCTGACGTTCGGCACGTCGTGGAGGGTGATCTCGCCCTCACAGAGGATCGAGGCCGCCATGATCGGCAGGGCGGCGTTCTTGGCTCCACTGATGCGCACTTTGCCGCGTAGACGCGTGCCGCCGTTGATCTCGAAGTACGCTAGACCCACGTTTTCCTCCTTCAAGCCACTTGGGCGTGTTCGGCGGCGGTTCGGCGAATGTGCAGCACCCGCTCGTGGCCCGCCGCGTCGCGGTAGGTGACGACGTCTTGCCAATACGTGCTGTTGAGCAGGCCGCGGATCGCATCTGCTTGATCGAAGGCCAATTCAAGCAGCAGGTGGCCGCCGGTATTGAGACGCGCCGGGGCCTGGTCGAGCACCCGGCGGATAACGTCCAGCCCAGCGGGCCCTGCGAACAATGCCGTATGCGGCTCGTAATCCTTGACGTCGGCTTCGACGGGCGCATTCACGGTCCCGATGTAGGGCGGGTTGCAGACAATAACATCGAATGCCGAGTGTTTGCTGTCCGCCCGGCTCCACGGCTCGAATAGATCGCCGCGGTGGAAATCGATCTGCTTGGTCACGCCATGGCGTTCGGCATTACGTCGCGCGACGATCAGAGCGGCTTCTGAAATGTCGCCGGCCGCCAGCCGCACGCGCGGCAGGTGCTTGGCCAGGCTGATGACAATGCAGCCGCTGCCGGTGCCGAGGTCGAGGAGCGAGCGCAGCGTATCCGGGGACTTGCGAACCAGGGCGATGGTGCGCTCGACGAGGATTTCCGTCTCGGGCCGCGGGATGAGCACGTCGGGCGTAACCTCGAACGTCAGCGAGAAGAACTCCTTGGTGCCGGTCAGGTACGCGATCGGCCGGCCCGTCGCGGCCTGCTTGACCAGCTCGCGGAACGCCGTCCGCACGTCCGCGCCGGGAACCTGATCGTAACAGGTGAACAGGCGGAGGCGTTCGCACCGCATGGCGTGCGCGAGCAGGATTTCGGCGCAGAGGCGGGGCGATTCGATCTCTTGGCGTTGGAGGTAATCTCTTGTCCACGCCAGCAAGCGCGCCACGGTCCAGGCCTCGTCATTTCCCTCAGCGGCACTCATGAGGTCACTATAGCACACGCGTGTGACATGCCCAAGCCCGCCCGTTGCATGAAGCGAAACGCGTACGCCGTTTGTAGGCGGGCTTGGGCATGGCACCCAGTGCGAAGAGCCGCGGGCTTCAGCCCGCGCGGTCATACGCCCTATCGAACGATCTTGCCCTGCGGGACACCCAGTAACGAAACTAAAGGGTGGGCGTCAGGAAAGTGGGTAAACAGGTGGGGCGGCCCTCCGCGGCCGC
>JAGMDK010000418.1 GCA_023128695.1 Phycisphaerae bacterium | reverse complement strand
CCCACTATGTTGACGCTCACCCGAAACTAAACTGATGATATACTAATCTCCCCAATGTCTCATACTCGACCTACACTAATTGACAGTGCGCAGTCTCGCGCTAGCTTCGCGATCGAAAGGCCGCGCGGGCTAAAGCCCGCGGCTCGTCGGTATCGCATGATCACATACGGTCAATTAGTGACGCGCCTGGGAGCGCTGTCACTGGGGCTGTGTTTGTTGCACGGTCCGCTGACTTTAGACGCGCGGGCCGATGTCACCGGAGAACAGGTCCGGCGCGCGATCCGCGATGGCGTTAAGATCATCCAACTCCAACAATTGGCGGACGGCACCTGGGTGAACCGCTGTTATCCAGGCGGTACAACCTGCCTGGCAACCTTGGCACTGCTCCAGGCCGGGGAGAGTGTGGATTCCGAAGCCGTTGCCGCCGCCCTGGCGGCCATTCGGCGTCTGCCGAACCAATCCACCTACGTGGTCAGCTTGAAGATCATGGTGTTGGCAAAGGCGGACCCGACGGAATATCGCCCGGAGATCAATCTCGCGACTCGCTGGCTCATCACGGCTCAGAACAAGTCCGGGCTGTGGGGCTATACGGAAGTCGGGGACCGCTTCGACCACTCCAACACCCAGTTCGCGTTGTTGGGCCTGCACGCCGCCTCACAAGTGGGCGTCAAAATCCCGGCAGGGGTCTGGAAAAAAGCTCAAACCGCCATCATCCGTAATCAGCAAAGCGATGGGGGCTGGAGCTACCAGAGCAAGGGTACGAGCTACGGGAGCATGACGGCCGCCGGGGTGGCCGACCTGATCATCTTCGGCAACACGCTCCGGGAAGGGCAGGAGCGCGGCTTTCGCGACGGGGCCGCCCCGAACTGCGGGAAGTATCGCATCAATCGGCCCCTGGCCAAGGGGCTCGCTTGGCTGAGCCGCAACTTCCGGGCCGGCAGCAATCCGGGGCGCCACGACCATTACTATTACTGGCTCTACGCCGTCGAGCGTTGCGGCATCCTGTCCGGGCAGCGGTATTTCGGCCGACACGACTGGTACCGGGCCGGGGCCTCCATTCTGGTCAAGACCCAGAGCCCCACCGGCGAGTGGAATAACAGCCTGACCGACACTTGCTTCGCCATTCTGTTCCTGGCCAAGGGGCATAAGGCCCTGCTGATCCAGAAGCTGCAATGGTCCGACGACGATGCCTGGACCCCTGACCGCTACGACGTGCCCCATCTGATTGCGTATATCGGCGACCAGCTTGGCGAGCCGGTCACGTGGCAGGTTGTGCCGTTTGACGCCCCGCTCGAGGAGTGGCTCGCGGCACCGTTGCTCTACTTCCATGGGCACACGTTTCCGCAGTGGAACGACCAGCAGCGGGCGAAATTGCGGGCGTTTGTCGAGCAGGGGGGGACAATCCTGGCCGAGGCGTGCTGCGGGCGGGAGGAGTTCCGCCGGGGTTTTGAGAGCTTCGCCGCCGCGACGTTTCCCGAGGTACCGTTGCACGAGCTGGGCCGCGCGCACGCCGTCTATCGCGTGCTGCACAAGGTCGAGCCGTACGGGCTGAAGGGGATCGATCTGGGTTGTCGAACCAGTGTGATCTACAGCCCGAACGATATGTCCTGCCTGTGGGAGCAGGCCAAGGTCGCCAAGATCAGTGAGCAGGCCTTCAAGATCGGGACGAACATCGCGGCGTACGCGGTAGGGCGGCGGCCGTTGCGCGATCGGCTCGACGTGGTGGTGATCCCCGAAATGAAGGAAGGGGAGCAGCCGTCGGGGCCGCCGCCGCAGGATGCGTTTCGGCTGGCCCAGGTGGTTTATGACGGCGATTGGCGGCCGTTTCCACCGGCGCTGGTGGGTTTGGCGGAGTTTATGCGTGACGAGCTGGATTTCGACGTGGTGACGCAGGATCGGCAAGTTCGCCTGACCGACGACGCTCTGTACACCTGTCCGATTCTCGTCCTGGCCGGGCACTTTGAGTTTGAACTGTCGGCCACGGAGCGGGAGGCCCTGGCGGCCCACCTACGCCGCGGCGGCTTCCTGATCGCCGACGCTTGCTGCGGGACGAAGCCGTTTGACGGGTCGTTCCGCCAACTCGTGCAACAGACGTTTCCCGACGCGGAATTGGAGCGTCTGCCGGCTGACCATCCGATTTTCGTCGGCACGCCGGGGTTTGACGTGACGACGGTGGGGTATACGCCGGACGTGCTGCGCCAGCAGCCGACCTTGCGGGCGCCGGAGTTGTGGGGCTTGCGGGTCGCAGGCCGGCTGGCGGTGGTGTACAGCCCGTACAGTCTGAGTTGCGGCCTGAGCGGGTCGGCGTTCGACGGCTGTTGGGGGCTGGTCAGCGAGGACGCCCGCCGCTTGGCGGCAAACATCGTGCTGTACGCCCTGACACACTGAGAGTTGCGATTGACGATTGACGATTGACGATTGCATCCAATCTGCAATCCCAATCGTCAATCGTCAATCATCAATCGTCAATCTCCCGCACCGATTGCCATAGCACCTCCGCGATGTCGAGCAATGTAGGGTGCGACTTGCCGCACCAAACCAGTTGGGTCCGATACTCGTTGACAGTGGTTTATCGCTGGCGTTATCATGCGGGTCGGATGGCAATATTGCGCTCAACTCGCATAGGAGTAAGCTGTTAAGCCCAACGACTATATCCCGAGCCCGGACGTGGACGACAGCGAGCGGGCGGCGATGGGGATCACCGTGTCCGACCGCGCGGGGAGCCCTGAGGGTCCGCCCGAGACCCGGCCGGTGGACACGCGTACGCCGTACGTGGCCGACTACCCCGCGAAGACGCTGGCCAGACGGCCCACTACACGCTCCGCAGGGTCGCCACGACCGGCGAAAAGGGACTGTGGAGCGAAACGGTGATTGTGACGATTGGGGCGTAGATAGAATGACGAATTCAGAATGGCGAATACCGAAAGCCGGGGGGTACCCAACAACGCTAGGCATGTCTGCGCTGGCGCTTGGGCGTAGCACCCGACACGCACGGTGATGAGGAGGATTTTGCGATGAGTTTCATCCGGCCGTTTCGCGCGATGAGTGTTGGCTTCTTCATTGTCGTGCTCGTTCTCTTTTCATCATCCTGCCGAAATCACTCGGGATCTACTGATGAGACGGAACTCAGGGCTACAGTGGAACGTGTCCGTACTGCCGCTGTAAACCGTGACTATGAGGAACTCTGGGACTATACGTCGTCCATTTCCCGGGCAGACCTAGCAAAACAGCTTCGCGATTTCCAGACAGTCGGGAAAAACTCGCCGGTATACGAGCACGCGGCAAAAGCGATGAAGCTTTTCGACATCAATATTGATGATCTCGCGTCTATGGACGTAAGAAGCTACTTCTTGGCGCTGATGAAGGGCCTCGACCACACTGAACTGCGAGATCGCCAAATCGAACAGACTAGGAGACGGCAGGTTACTCGGATCGAGTGGTTCGACTATTATGCGATAGTGCACGAAAAAACGCCTGATGGAGAAGTGTTGGCGACGGGTTTCGTGAAGGAAGGCGACACCTGGAAAGTGCGAATGGATGTTGGAGAGGGCGTCTCCATCGAACTCGTTATGCCCGAATCTCGCTAGCCGCGTAGCGGTAGCCATGTAGGGTGCGTCCCTTGACGCACCATCCTCATTCGGGCTGCTCGGGATTGGTGCGTCTGGGATGCACCCTACAAACTACATGCTCCGCAGGGTCGCCACGACCGGCGAAAAGGGGCCGTGGAGCGAAACGGCCAGCGCGACGATCGGGGCGTAGGCTTGGCGGTGCGTCAAGGGATGCACCCTGCAAACTCATCGTGACAAGGCCAATGCGTAGGACAGCATGCTAGAGAGGATCGGCATAGTCGGGTTTTTCGGCGTTCTCGTGCCAGGATCCTACTTGGCTTCTTCTATATGCATCGCGATCCTGGCCATATGCTCGGGGTCTCCCGAGACACTTGGAGAGAACACGAAGGTCCTTCTTGAGACCGGTACTGTTGTGGTTACATCAGCATTCCTTCTCTTTGCATATCTTCTCGGGATGCTACTTCGCCTAATCGGCCCTGACCGCATCGATTGGCTCTCGGCATTCTGGTTCCGGAGAATCCTTCGCAAACCTGTGAATCGACGTAACCTCTGGATGTTCGAACGGTTCCCCTATAGACACAGTCTCGAAAACGCCCTGAAGAGGGCTGGAATGTCCAAGGTCATTGAGGTCATGCGCAAGCTAAACGCGCAATACGCTCTACCTGGCAACACACCATTCTTCAATTACTGCAAGATCTTCATCGAGGGGAATAGTCCAGAGATTAGCAGACAGGTGCAGCATGCTGAAGCGACGGTTCGATTCTTGGCTGGATCTGTCCTCGCTTTGGCGCTTTCCTTTGTGGTATGGGTGCCCGTCGCAGCCGCACTGATCAGCCCGTTCGGTGTCGCACCGTTGCTCGTGCCACCTGCGAATCTGGCGTTCGTGCTCCTAATAGTCCATAGGTTCAAGCAACAAAGACGGAAAGAGGTGTTCCTGGTATGGTGCGCGATGTATCTGCTCTTGAATCAGGGCATTCCCGCCAAGGCTCCTGAGAAGGCTATATCGCTTTCGGAGAGAGTCTCTGGATCGTAGCCGTGTAGCGTCCCTTGACGCACCATTCAGATATAGGCCTCGAATTGGTGCGTCCGGGCCGCACCCTACCATTGGCTGAAAGCTGAGGGCTGATAGCTGATCGACGAACTCTCCGTCCGCCACGGGGGGCGGACGCTACAGCCCGAAACCATTGCCCACGGCGTGGATCGATGTTTCAGCTCAGCAGCATATCCGAACGCTTCGATTCGGCCGACGCCGTGCGTGATGTCGACCTGAAGGTGGCCCCTGAGAGAACCACCGTCGATTGACGATTTCAGATTGACGATTGACGATTCAATTCGCGGCTGATTCGTTCTGTTCGCTTCCGATTCTCAACCGTCAATCGTAAATCGTCAATCGTCAATCTCCCGCACTGACTGCCACAGCACCTCCGCGATATCAAGCTGTTTCACGTCTTCGTGTCCCTTGTCGGCCAGGGCGTCGCTGAGCATGGTTTTGCAGAAGGGGCAGGCCGAGGCGATCGTGCGGCCGTTGCTGGAGCCGGGGAGGACCTCCAGGAGCTGGGTCATGCGGGCGTGATTGATGCGCGTTTCGCCCTCCTCCTCTTCTTTCCACATCTGGGCTCCGCCGGCGCCGCAGCACATGCCGCGGTCGCGGGTCTCGTCCGGCTCGATGAGCTGCACGCCGGGGATGGCCCGCAGGATTTCGCGCGGCGGGTCGTAAATCTCGTTGTGGCGACCGAGGTAGCAGGCGTCGTGATAGGCCAGCTTGACGTTGACCGGCTGCCGCGGCTTGAGCTTGCCGACGCGGATGAGCTGGGCGAGCAGCTCGCTGTGGTGGATCACCTCGTATTTGCCGCCGAAGTCGGGGTACTCGTTCTTGAGCGTGTTGTAGCAGTGCGGGCAGGCGGTGACGATCTTCTTGACGTTGTAGCCGTTGAGCAACTCGACGTTCTGCCGCGCGAGCATCTGGAAGAGGTACTCATTGCCGGCTCGGCGGGCGGGGTCGCCGTTGCAGGTCTCCTCGGGCCCCAGGATGGCGAAGCTGACGCCGGCGGTTTTGAGCAGTTGGGCGAAGGCCCGGGCGATCTTCCGCGAGCGGTCGTCGAACGAGGCGGCACAGCCGACCCAGTAGAGGTAATCGACGTCGGGCTGCTCCGACATCAGCGGCACGTCCAGCCCCTCGGCCCACTCGGCCCGTTGATCATTGGGATAGCTGTACGGATTGCCGGCGTTTTCGAGCCCCTGGAACATGGTCGCAAGCTGCTCGGGGAACTCGCTCTTCTCCATCGCCAGGTAGCGGCGCATATCGACGATCTTGTCGATATACGAGAGGAACACCGGACACTCGGTCTGGCAGGCGCTGCACGTCGTGCAAGCCCACAACACCTCCGGCTTGACGACATTGTCGACCAGATCGACCTGGTGCGGAGCGGGTTCCTCGTCGCCGTCGCCGTTACCGTTTTGCTTGCTATTACCTGATATCAGGGCCGATTGGTTCTTATAGGCGAAGTCGCGCAGGGCGACGGTGAGCTCCTTGGGCGAGAGCAGCTTGCCGGTCTTGTTGGCCGGACACTGCTCCTGGCAGCGGCCGCACTCGGTGCAACTGAAGAAGTCGAGCATGGCCTTGGAGCCGAACTGGTCGATCCGCTTGATGCCCAAGGTCTCCTCGCGTTCGAGCAGCCCGTCGATGTCCTCCAGCTTGGGCAGGCGGCCGACCGGCGCGAGGGACTGGAAGTAGACGTTCGGGAAGCCGGTGATCTCGTGGAACTGCTTGGTGTACGGCAGGATATTCATAAAGCCGAGGATCAGCCCGACGTGGCCCCAGAAGCCGATGTGTTGCAGGGCGGTCAGCGTCCCCGCCGAGGCATCGCGCAACGGCATCGCGATCAGCGAACCCAACGGCTCCCACCCGTTGGCGGGGTCGTTGTAGCGGGCCATCGTGGCCCCGTCATAGAGCGCGTCGGTGACCATCAGCCCGGTGAGAATGGCCAGGATCAGCAGCCCCTCAAAGTTGAGCGTCATGCGCGGCAACTGCCGGATCACGCGGTAGTACAAGAAGACCACAATGCCCAGCAGTACCAGAATGACGAGGATGTCTTTGACGAACGCGTAGGCGTGACCCAGCAGCGTGCCGCCGGCGCCGGTGGTGAAGAGCCAATAGCCGAAATGCGGATCATCCACGAAGCCGCGGGCAAACAGCATCAACGCTCGCAAGAGCATGATCACGGCCCCGGCGTAGATGAAAATGTGAGCCACCCCGGCCACGCGGTGTCGCGGCATGCGCCATTGCCCACATGCGAACTTCAGCATCCGTCGCAGCCGCTCGCCCGGCCGATCGAACGGCAGAGTGGCGGGCCCGACGTTCATCAGCCGCCAGCGGCCCTGCACTGTGTACCCGAAGATCGCAAACATCACGACGAGCAAGATCGCCATCACGATGGGGTTCATGGTTTACCTCTCACCTGACCAATACGAGAAAAGCCGCATTTTAGCACATTCCGGCCCGACTTTGCGAGCGGGCGCGCTTTTCGGCGGTGTCGCCGGGTGCGTGACAGTTTTGGCGGGGTTGGATTTATAGATGAATTGCCGGTGTGACCCGTTGCG
>JAGMDK010000417.1 GCA_023128695.1 Phycisphaerae bacterium | reverse complement strand
TCAGATTACGCACGGCGGGTAGACTTACAAGCCGCGCCGCCGAGTTACTCACAGCCGAGCGGCGACGGTCAGCTTGGGGCTGCTCGGCTCGGCTGTGACTAACGTCGGAGATGGTATCAGGGTACGTCCCGGACGCACCTTCTTTCTTTATTCGCCGGCGCGGCACTACTCGGCGAGTTCATGGGCTAGCAGTCTGTCGGACTTTGCCGTTTTGGGGTCTTCTATGCCCCTCTTTGGTGTCTGGGCCCTGGGGTATCGACACATATGGGCGCGCTCCCATGGTGTTTTCGAACCCAAAGTCCGACAGACTGCTAGCGCGTGGGTATGGCGGCGGACATGACGCTCGCGGCGCTGGGGTTCTCGGCCGCCGTGGGCGTGTTCTTCGGGTTCTACCCGGCGAGCATGGCGGCATCGTTCAAGCCGGATCGATGCGCTGCGCTACGAGTAGGCTGGAGAGAGGTCCGTGAGGGCAACGCTGACTACATCAGAGCAACGAATCAAGCGCCGTGGACAAGGTCGTGAATGCGATCATCGCCGCTGGCTCCCACGGTCGTGCCTGATGCTGATTCTGCTGTTGGCGGCGGGGCTGCGGCTGTGGAATCTCGCTGATCACGGATTCGGCAACATCTACTATGCGGCGGCCGTCAGGAGCATGGCCGGCAGTTGGCATAACTTCCTCTACGCATCGTTCGACCCGGCCGGCTTCCTCATGCTGGACAAACCGCCTTTCGCCTTCTGGGTCCAAGCGCTGTGCGTGAAGCTGTTCGGCTTCAACGGGCTGAGCCTGCATCTGCCGCAAGTGATCGAAGGGGTTGCGGCGGTCCTACTGGTCTATGTTCTGACGCGGCGCGTGGCCGGCGAGTGGGCCGGGCTGATCGCCGCTGTGGTGATGGCGCTCACGCCGGCGAGCGTCGCCGTCGATCGCAGCAACCTGCCCGATAGCTGCCTGGTAGTCGTATTGCTACTCGCGGCGTGGGTATTGTTGCGGGCTGCTTCCACGGGCTCCGGCCGAAGGCTGGCGCTCAGCATGGCCCTGGTGGGCGTTGCGTTCGGCGTCAAGATGATCGCCGCGCTTGTGGTGCTGCCGGCCTTCTACTTGACATACTGGCTCGGCGCCCCGTTGAGCCGGAAGCGGCGCATGATTCACTTGTGCGGGGCCACGGCTGTCGTGTTCGGAGTGTCCCTCTCCTGGCCCCTGCTGGTCGACCTGACGCCGGCGCACATGCGTCCTTACGTGGGAGATACGCAGAACAACTCCGCGCTGAGCCTGGCGTTTGGGATGTTCGGCGTCGAGCGCTTCACCGGCCAAAGCCAACCGCCGCCATCGCACGCCGAAAACGCGCGACCGGCTCGAAACGGAGGTGGCCAAGACGAGCAGCGGCTGACCGCGCAGGGAGGACGGCCCGGCCCGCTTCGACTCGCCAATCGGGACATGGCCGGCCACATCACGTGGATGATTCCATTGGCCGTAGTGGGCTTCCTCGCCGTTGCCCGAGTCCCGCGCCCGCGCTCTCTACTTTCACCATTGCTGTGTGGCACCGGCGTCTCGCCCGTGGCTGGGCATCACGACGCCGGCATGCCTGCTCTGCCGGCAGAACTGGTAGACGACGTCGGTCGACTGGCCCCAGTTCGCGTCGATCAGGCAGCGGTCAACCCGCACCATGGCGCCGTCATCGCGCTGCCACTCGCGGCCGAGCGCGGCGTCAGTCAGGCGCTCCAGACCGGCGTAAATCGACCCTTCCAGCCCGGCCCGCGGCGCCGCCATTGCCAGCGTTCGGCGGACGTCGCGCAACGTGAAATACGCCACCTTCTGGTCCGGCTCGGTGCCGTAGTCGATGACGTAGCCGGTGAAGTCGTCCTCCCAAGCCGCCATGAGCCAGAACGATTCGCGGGCGAGACGCCCGCTCTACCCTGGCCTGCACGTCGATGAACATGGGTGGGGTGGGCGTCCCTGCCCGCCAACGTGCGTGCAGCCGATCGGGACCTCGCCGCGGCGCAGGCCACTGACCTTCGCCGCGATCTCGTCGGCGGTCAGCAGGTCCTCGTCGGCCTTCTCCTCCGGCAACGGCTCGTTCTGATACTCGGACCAGAACGCCACTTCGTTCTGGAGCTTGAGGTTCATCGCGTTTTGGATCGCGGAGAGCTCGTCAGGATTGTGACGCTCGGACCACGCGACGACGGCACCCTCGTCCATCGCCGCGCGGTGCTGGCGGTAGAACTCCGTCGCCGCCCGCGGGGCGCAACGTCCTGTCAACGGCCCTCTGGCGGGCCTCAGCGTTCAAATCGCAGTCATCAGCGGACGATCCGCCGCCATCAGCGGAAGATCGGCTGCCTTCAGCGGACAATCCGCCGCCCCCAGTGGACGATCCGCTGCCCTCAGCGACTGATCCACTGCCGGCAGTGGAAGATCCGCTGCCTTCCGGGAACGATCCGCGGGCCTCAGTGGATGATCCGCTGGCGTCAGCGGACGAGCCATTCCGAGGACCGGACGATCCCCGCCAAGGAGCGGACGAGTCATTCCGAGGAGTGGATGAGTGATTCCCGGGAATGGATGACTCATTCCCCGGAGTGGATGATCCATTCCTTGGAGTGGAAGAGTCATTCCCCAGCGGGGACGGTCTACTCCGAGGCTCGTGGGCGCCGTCCCCTTGGGCAGGCGACTCACACAACGCCTTTGGCCACAAGATGTTACGAATCGTGCGTCTCCGCCTCTCGTCGCAGGCCTCTCGTGGCACCTCGCTGCCCCATACCCGCGCGGCGGTCGCGATGCCACATCCGGCGCAATCCGCTTGTTGCGGCACGCCCGGATGGGTATCATGGACATAGGAAAGCGGTTTCGCGAGGTTATCTCAGTTCTTGAAAAGGAGGTGTTCCCGTGTCACGGCCAATTAGTTGCCTCGTCGCATCCTTCGTATTGTTGGCGCTCATGTCCGTCGGAGGGTGTCCTCAGCCGGATGGTGTCACAGACGATGGTACTGGGCGGATTAACCCCCTAACGGTAGACACTGACGGGGACGGTCTGTCGGACGCCGATGAGGTCCAGGCCGGAACAGATCCGTTGAAAGCCGACACCGATGGCGATGGCCTGTCGGATTCCGAGGAGGTCGATCTCGGCACCGATCCGTTGGTC
>JAGMDK010000416.1 GCA_023128695.1 Phycisphaerae bacterium | reverse complement strand
CAGACGGCGACGGTCTGTCGGACGGTGATGAGGTCGAGGCTGGAACCGATCCGTTGAAAGCCGACACCGATGGCGATGGCCTGTCGGATTCCGAGGAGGCCGATCTCGGCACCGATCCGTTGGTCAGCGATACAGACGGCGATGGCCTGTCGGACGGCGATGAGGTCGAGGCTGGAACCGATCCGTTGAAAGCCGACACCGATGGCGACGGCCTGACGGATTCCGAGGAGGCCGATCTCGGCACCGATCCGTTGGTCAGCGATACGGATGGCGACGGCCTGTCGGACGGCGATGAGGTGCAACGGGCAACAGATCCGCTGGACCCGGACACCGATGATGACGGCTTGGATGACGGGGCCGAAGTGGCCGTTTGGGGAACAGACCCGCTTGATCACGATACAGACGGTGACTTCCTTTGGGATGGTACGGAAGTAGCGCTTCTGCTGGACCCGCTTGAGCCAAACCCCACGGGTTTTGTTGATGAGGTCTACTGCACTGAGTTCGTTGCCATACTGGGCATGCCCGCTCCTCTGGATATGAGCGTGTACGAGAACACGAGCATCCTAACCAGTTTTCTACTGTGGAACAGTGGCGACTTCATCGCGAGGGACATTGACGCAGGACGTTTGGTGAACATCACTTTAGGCACCGAGACTACCGGCATCTGGCGGGGACTTCGCTCGGTTCTTTGGGGCGACACGTGGCTCTGGGACAGAGCAGTGAACGGATCGTGGATTGAGACGGCGGATGGCATGATCTGGTACGTCCACGTGTCGGATTGGCCGGAGGTGCTCGACTGGCTGCTACTAGACGACCTGACGCTTGTCCAACCAACGGCAGATGGCTGGTGGCGCATAATCAACGTCGATACGTGCGAAGTCGTGCGCGCCCAGTAGGGCGCCCGGGCGCCGGGTGCTACTGCTCTGTGAGCAGTGTTTGGCACATCGACTTCGTGTGGTCGCGGAATACTGCTGACACCGCAGTGCCACACACGCGCTACCGGCGGAACCACGCCGCCACGGACGCCGTCCACCTCGACGCGATGACGGAGTACTGGGCGCTGGCCGAGAACGGCTGACCGCATCACACACCCTCCCCTGAAGCCTCGGCGACGACCGGGGCTTCCTCTTCGGCCTGAGCCGGCCCGTTCCCGCCGCGACCACCAAGTAAAGCCCCCTTGACTAGCCGTCGATACTGGGTAAGATCGCTTTACTAACGTGGCGCCGTAGTCAAGCGGAGTGAACCAATGGCCCGAAAGACGCCCGGAACATACCGAGCCACCGCGATCGCCGGCGAGCAGGTTCGCGCGTTCGTGCCGAGTCCGCTGCCGCCCGCCGATCCCCCGCTGGTCCTCGACGAGCGACTCACCGGGCTGCTCAACGCCGCGATGGCGGCGCTCGATCGCCTCAACGTCGCCGGCGCCATGGTCCCCAGCCCCGACTGGTTCCTGTACGGCTTCGTCCGTAAGGAGGCGGTCATTTCCTCGCAGATCGAGGGTACGCAGGCCACGCTCGAGGACGTGCTGACGTACGAAGCGACCGAGCAGGCCCGCCGACCCGAGGATGTCCGCGAGGTGTGCAACTACGTCGAGGCGCTCACGTACGCGCGCCGCCAGTTCACTAGACCGAAGGGGTTGCCGCTCAGCACCCGCCTCCTCTGCGAAGCGCACAAGCGCCTGATGAAGGGCGCACGCGGCGCCAACAAGCAGCCCGGGCGGTTGCGCCGTTCGCAGAACTGGATTGGCGGCACACGGCCCGGAAACGCCAGCTTCGTTCCACCGCCGGTGGATGCGGTGCCCGACGCGATGACGGCGCTCGAACGCTGGATTCACGGTGACGATGAGCTGCCTCCGTTGGTGCGCGCCGGCTTGGCGCACGTCCAGTTCGAGACCATCCACCCGTTCCTCGACGGCAACGGCCGCATCGGCCGTCTGCTGATCGCGCTGCTCGTGGAGCAGTGGGGGCTGCTGTCGTCGCCGCTCTTGTACCTGAGCCTGGCGATCCGACGGCGCCAACAGGAATACTACGACCGGCTGTCGGGCGTGCGCGCCGACGGTGACTGGGAAGGCTGGACGGCATTCTTCCTCGAGTGTGTGCGCGAGACGGCCGACGACGGCGTGTCGGTCACACAGCGCCTGTTCGCGCTGCTCGGCGAGCACCGCCGCAAACTGCTGCGCAGTACGGGCGTGACGATTCCGGCCGTTCAACTGCTGGAGCAGTTGCCCATGCACCCGATGGTCACGCTGCCTCGTGTCATCGAGCTGCTCGACACCACCAAACCCACCGCATCGAAGGCCATCAACGCCCTGCGTGAGGCTGGCGTACTGCGCGAGACCACCGGCAAGAAGCGCGATCGGGTGTACGCCTATCATGACTACCTCCGCGTGCTGACCCGCGACACTGAATGAGCACGTGACCCACGTCATGACGCAGTCACCGTCACCTCGGTGCGAATGCGCTCCACCTTCTTCCCCGTGAACTTCTCGAACCTCTGCGCGATCACATCGCAATACAGAGGGTCGAGTTCCATGAGGAACGCGCGGCGTCCTGTCTGTTCTGAGGCGATAAGCGTCGAGCCGCTGCCGCCGAAGAGGTCCAGCACGTTCTCGCCAGGGCGCGACGAGTACTGAATCGCGCGGACCGCCAGCTCGACCGGCTTCTCAGTCAAATGAACCATCGACTGCGGGTTGACCTTCTTGACGTGCCACAGATCGGTGGCGTTGTTCGGTCCGAAGAAGTGGTGGCCGGCGCCTTCCTTCCAGCCGTAAAACGCCAACTCAAAGCAGCCCATCATGTCTTTGCGCGTGAGCACCGGGTGCTGCTTGTCCCAGACGATGCCCTGGCTGAAGTACAACCCGGCGGCCTTCAGCGGCGCCGGGTAGTTCCCGAGGTTCGCGTAGCCGCCCCAGATGCAGAACGACCCCCCGGGCTTGAGCACGCGCGCCGCGTTGGCGAACCACGCCAGCAGCATCTCGTCGAACGCCTCGGCCGAAACGAAGTCGTTCTCCAGTGGCCGATCCTTGGCGCGCATCTTCTTGCGGGCCTTGGCCGGGTCGGTGATGCCGCGCGCGACATCGAAGCTCTGGTGGTGCATCTTCTTCGAGAGGTCGGGATGGGAGTTGAGGCCGGCGGCGATGGCCGTGCTGCTGCGCGGTTCCACCTTCACGTTGTACGGCGGATCGGTATTGACCAGGTGAATCGGCTGCCCATCGAGCAGGCGATCAACATCGTCAGTGCTGCCGCTGTCGCCACAGAGCAGTCGATGCTCGCCGAGGATCCACAGGTCGCCGGATTGCGTGACCGGCTCGTCCGGCGGCTCGGGCACCTCGTCGGGATCGGTCAGGCCCTGTTTGACGTCAGAACCAAGCAGCTTCGCGAGTTCGTCCTGATCGAACCCGAGCAGCGACCAGTCGATGCCGGCGCCCTGGAGCTCGGCCAATTCGAGTGGCAGCAGCTCCAGGTTCCACTCGGCTAGCTCGGCGGTCTTGTTGTCCGCGATGCGGTACGCCCGGATCTGCTCCGGCGTCAGATCGCGCGCGACGTGCACGGGCACCGTCTCGAGCCCGAGCTTCTGGGCCGCCTTCCAACGCGTGTGTCCATAGACGATGACGCCCTCGCCCCACGTGTCGTACTGCTCCCAGGCGGCGATCAGTTGGTTCAACGTGTCAGTGGTCGTGTCCGCGGACTCGGCCAGCTTCGTGCGCGTCAGGCACGGATCGGGCAGGCCCACCCATACGACCGCCTCTCGAACGACGCTCGACCAGCCCTCGAACGAACCGAACGGCTTGAGCTTCTGCTTCGGTGCACCGTTGCGCAGGTATGCCGAGAGAATCGTCAGCCCCGCCGCCAGCAGCTTGCCGCGGTCCGCGTCGATCCAGACCAGCAGGTTCTCGTGCCGGAAGCCGGTGCGTTCTTCGGGGTGCTCGTTCAGCACATCCAGGCGGACATGGATGATCCGCCGCATAGTGTCGGCCGCGACCTGGACGTTGTTCCCGGTGGCGTACCAGGCCGGGATCAGCGGCAGTTCGATCTCCTCGCTCTTGCCAAGGATGCGGTCCTTCCAACGGGTGCTTGTGAGCGCCCGGTCGAGCGCGTCGTTGCCAAAGACGCCGGCGAGGTTGTCGAGGAGGATCATGCGGTCGCCGGCAATGGCCAGCGCGGTGATCTTCTTGCGCATCTCCTCGCTGTCGTGGGCGTAGCTGCTGACCGGCATCTCGCGGCCCAGCGCGACGTGGCGGACGTAGGGATCGACGGACCAAGGGACCGGCAGATTGGGGTCTTCACCACCCTTGTCAGGACCGGGCATAAACGGTATCCTCAGCGTCCGAATCTGTCATACAGAGCGAGCCAATGCCCATCAAATACGCCCTCTTCGAGAACAACATCACCGCCGACCCGGACGACTACGCGGCCGGCGTCCAGATGACCGACACGACCGACCTCGACGCCCTGGTCCAGGACATCGTCGACCAGGGCTCGACGGTGAACAAGCCCGACATCCTGGCCGTGACCGCCGCCCTCAAGCTGGCCTGCCAGCGGCGGGTCGAGCAGGGCCAGCGGGTCAACTACTTCGGCATGATGGACTTCTTCCCGCGGATCAAGGGCGTCTTCACCGGCCCGACCGACAGCTTCGACGAGGCCCGCCACCGCATCGATATCGGGGCCAACCCCGGCTCGGAGCTGCGCATGTGGCACAGGCTTCCAGCCTGTGATTCCACCGGCAAGATGCCGGTGCCACAGGTTCTGGTCGAGGCGGTCAAGCCCTCGCCGAACCCGATCGAGTACCGCG
>JAGMDK010000415.1 GCA_023128695.1 Phycisphaerae bacterium | reverse complement strand
AAGTGCCGTTTTTCAGGGACGACCAGGTAGCGTCCGGGCTCCGTCCCGGGCGTCTCCAGGTAGTGCGAAGAGACGACCGAGACAGAGCTCGGCCGCTACATTAAAAGTGAAAACGCACATCCGCGAGGTGTTTGCCCAACAGGCACTAGGAACGGGAGGGGGTCCCCTCCGACGCTCTTTGCGGGGGATATAGGTCTGTCCGCTGCTGGGGCCGTGCCGGCCCCAAACGTCCGAAACCGGCGGATATGCCGGCTTGTATTGACAATCGGCCGATCTTACCGATTGCACCCGACAACCTCGATATGGTATGGTGAAGGTTTAGAGCTTTCTGTTAAAGATGTTAGGCGGAGAGGAGAATCCTAATGCAGGCACCTAGGATGTGTTTACTGGTATGCACTCGGGCACTGGTCGCGGCGACTTTGCTCGCGACGATGGTATCGGGCGCCGTCGCCGGGACTGGAAACTATTTGATCGTCACGGCCGAGGAGTACGACGGCTCGGCCCCGTTGACCCAATTTGCCAACGCCAAGGCGGCGATGGGCTTCAACGTGACGACCTACGTGGCAACCAGCGGCACCAGCCGGAGTGACATCAAGACCTATATCGAGAACTGGTACAGCCCGGAGGTGAACAACTACGTCCTGATCGTCGGCGACACCAACGGGACCGGCAGCGCGACCTCGAACACGATTCCGCACTGGATCGGCGGGGGCAGCCGGCAGGCCACCACCGATTTGCCGTATGCCTGCATGGATGGGCCGAGCGACTGGTATCCGGAGATTTTCATCGGGCGCTTCCCGATCACTTCGGTGAGCATGTTGCAGGGTGTCGTGGACAAGACCCTGCTGGTCGAGTCCGGCAACTTCAGCGACCCCGACTACGTCAAGCGGGCGGCCTTCCTGGCAACCGACGATTCGACCGCCCAGGCCGAGCAGACCCACGACTGGGTCATCGACAATTACATGACACCGGCTGAGTTCACCTGCACCAAGATTTACGCCGGCCAAGGCGGAGGCACCTCCGATGTGACCGCCGCCGTCAACAACGGCTGCCTTTTCACCGTTTACTTTGGGCACAGCAGTTCCAGCGGCTGGTGGGCGCCGAGCTTCGGTAGCGGCGACATCAGCGCACTGAGCAACGACGGACTGTACGGCCTCGCACTGGGCTGGTCGTGCAACACGTCTGATTTCAGCGGTTCGTGCTTGGGCGAAACGTGGGTCCGCGAAGCAAACAAAGGCGCGGCGGCGTACTTGTCCGCCTCGGACTACATCTGGTGGGGCAGCGTCGAGTCGTGGGAATCGTCCCGCCGCATGGAGAAGTACTTCTTCGAGTCCTTCTTCGTCGATGACATCTGGGAAGTTCGCCCCGCTTGGCATGAAGCCCTGTGGCGTATCCTGGCCGACCCCGATTTCGGCCCCACACACGACCACACCCGCAATATCTTCGAGGAGTTCGTCTTGCTCGGCGACCCGGCCTTGCTGCTGCCCCAGGGCGAAGGCTTCACGCTTAGCCCGAGCCCAGCCGTGCATAACCTCTGCTGCCCGCCGGACAACCAGGCCGTCTATACCATCCAGGTCGGAAAGATGGGCGACTTCACCGAGGTGGTCACGCTCAGCGCCAGCGGCGAACCGACCGGCGCCACCGTCGATTTCGACGTCAATACCGAAGTGCCGCCCTTCACTTCCGTGATGACCATCGGCAACCTCAGCGGCGCCGCGGCTGATGCGTACAACATCGTGATCGAGGGCACGTCCACATCCATGCAACGCTCGACCAGCGTGGCCTTGAACATCTCGAACGGCGTGCCCGCCGTGGTGACGCTGCTCGACCCGCCGAACGGCGAGACCGGCGTCGAGCTCCAGCCCGAACTGACCTGGGCCGAGTCCCCGAGCGCCCTCGAGTACTACGTGGAACTGGCCTCGGACGCCAACTTCGCGGACATCCTCTACAGCAACACGGTCACCGGCACGAGCGATACGGTTGACACGACCCTCGGCATGTTGACGCTCTACTTCTGGCATGTCCGGGCCACCAACGATTGTGGCACCAGCGATTTCTCGGAAACGTTCAGCTTCACGACGGTGAACATGCTCAGCCCCGCCTACTATGACATGCTCAACGGCGAGGGCGGCACGTACAACTATTACGATGACACGTACGACGGCGACGGCAATAACAATGAACCCCTGGCCCCGCTCAGCAACGGGCTCGGCGACCTGACCGACGGCGTCTTCGCCACCGGCCACTGGAACCAGACGGCCGGCCCCTATGTCGGCTGGAACACCGTCGACCCGACCATCACCTTCCACTTTGCCGAGCCCGTCAACGTCGACGTGGTCACGCTTTATCTCGATGACGCGGGCGGCGGCGGCGGCGTCGATGTCCCGGTGGACGTTACCATCAGCATGAGCGGCGATACGCTCGTCTTCCCAGGCTACGACCCGCCCGGTGACGGTCCCTTCGCCTTCCCCTGCACCAATCTCAACATGTCCGGCGACACCATTGAAGTGACCCTCGCCGACTACACCTCCAGCCGCTACAGCTTCATGATGCTCAGCGAGGTCGAGTTCTACGGCGGGCCCAACCCGCCGGTTTGTGGCGGCGACAGCAACTGCGACGGCGCGATTAATTGGCGCGACATCGACTTTTTCGTGGCGGCGATGAATGACAACCAGGCGGCTTGGGAAGCGATGTTCCTGCCCGGGACGCCGAGCTGCCAGTTCGCGAACAACGACGTGAGCGAGGACGGCACAGTCAATTGGCGTGACATCGATCCGTTCGTCGCGTTGATGAATACGACCTGCCCGTAATCAGTGAGGGTGCCCCATCCTTTCTGGTGCCACGCCGTGGCTCAGAAAGGGTGGGGTATCTACACATTTGTGATTCCCCCGCTTTTTCAACGGACTGCTAGCCATCCTCAGGGGAGAGGGAAGAGAGACGATCCAGAACGGGGAATTGCATACTCCCGATAATTGTGCTATACTACTATTAGTGGGGAGAGCGATCCCTCTCTCCATTTTGTCGCTGTTCTTTTGTTAGGCTGGTGCGTAAGCGCAGCGCAGTATCCGGCCTCTCGTTACGAAACAACGCAAGAAGCCTGTTGTGCAATGTGGGAGTACCCTGCGATGGGGTGCTTCTCAATTGCTTGATCGATGATGCCAGGCAGCCAATCGGGCTGCTGGGAATGGCAAACCGTGTCCAGTGGAATGCAGGTGGCAGTTTAAGGAGGTCAACGATGTGTACTACACGGTCTATCGGCTTTTCTATCATGCCCATCTTAGGATGTCTGCTGATAGGCACGGCCACGCTCAATGCCGCGGACGGGGCGGATTCCAAAGCCGGCCTGCAAGGCGTCGCGACCGTGAACAAGACCGACACGGGCTTGGAAAAATCGGCCGTGATGCGTGCTGTTTCTCCCGCGGACATGGGGCGGAGAGGTTTGAACGCCCAAGCCTGCGTGCCCACTGTGATGGCGACGGTCGGTCAAGCCGGGATCGATAGCGCCACCCGACCCAAGACCCCCGCGGAGGACACGCTGTCCGGCAAGCTGCGGTGTGCCGAGTCCGCGATCGACATCGAAATCATGACGGACAACTACCCCGGTGAGACCACCTGGACAGTGCTCGAGTATCCGTCCCTGACCGTCGTGTGCTCCGGCGGCCCGTACGCGAACGCCAACACGCTCTACACCCGACAGTGCTGCGTGGATGACGCCGGTTGCTATCACTTCGTGATCTATGATTCGTACGGCGACGGCATCTGCTGCGACTACGGCCATGGTTACTACCATCTGTACTACAACACCGTCCTGGAGTGCTCTGGTGGCGAGTTCGGTTCCGCGGAGTGGTGCCCGTGCATTGGTGAATGCCCGCCGGATTGCGCCGTACCCAAGGCCTGCTGCGTCGGCAACGAGTGCTATGACGTTGACGACCAGGCCGAGTGCGATGCGATGGGGGGTGACTATTACCCCGATAACATGTGCAGCAGCTTCGTCTGCCCGCAGACCTGCCCGCCGGATACGATCTGGGGCCAGATCACGGACGATTGCACCGGCTCGTGGTCGGCGGCGACGAGCGGGATGGTTGCCGGCGGCCCGCCGGCTGGTATCTGGTACCGCGTCTACGAGGACTTCCCCCAGTTGGCGTGCGAGATTGACGACATCCACTGGTGGGGTCTGTTGCTCCACGACGCCGGCTGGAATGAGTGTGCCAATCCCGCGGCGGTGCAGTTCTTGATCCAGTTCTGGGCGGATAACGCCGGGATGCCGGACTACAACGGCACGCCGGTCTGCTCGTATGGTCCTCTCTTCCCGAACTACACTGCGCTCGGCGGGGCCTGCGCGGGCTTCCAGTTGTACTACTTCTCGGTCGATCCGCTTAGCCCCCCGTGCTACATGCTCAGCGGCGGTTGGGTGTCGATCGAGTCGGTGGACAACTATCCCGACCCGGATTGCGTCTTCCTCTGGATGAGCGCCGGCCCCGGCACGTCGTACCAGTGGGAAGTTGGCGGTGTTCCGCCGGAGAACACCAACTACGACCGCGGCGTGTGCCTGACCGGCCCGTGCGGCGCTGAAACTGGTGCGTGCTGCTATCCGGACGGTTCCTGTGTGCCTGACATGACGCCGGGCGATTGCTCTATGTCGGGTGGTGTGTACTGGGGTACCGGGACGGTCTGCGACCCGAACCCGTGCCCGCATTCTTACGAACCGGAGTGCCCGCCTGACACGATCTGGGGGCAGCCTTCGATGAACTGCAATGATGCTTGGTCGGCTGCTACCAGCGCCGTCTTTCCGGGCGAATACTTCGAATTCAAGGTATACGAGTACTTCGCCGGCCTGCCCAGCGAGATTGCCGACATCCACTGGTGGGGCCTAGTGCTCTGGGAAAGCTACGACTGGTTCGTCTGCTCCGACCCGCTCGGCATGACCTACGAAATCAAGTTCTACCTGGATAACGGCGGCATGCCCGGCACGGAAATATGCTCCTATACGGTCATGCCAACTCCCACGGAGGTCGATGTGTGCAACGGCTTCTGCCCACTCCACAAGTTTAACATCGAGCTCCCCATACCCTGCTTCGGGCTGAGCGAGGGCTGGGTTTCGATCCAGAGTATGGAGGACTTCAACAACGGGTGTCTCTTCCTGTGGTTGTGCAGCCCCTACGGTGATGGTGGTTCGCTCCAGGAAAACGTGGTCGTGGGCTACATCCACAACACTTGTTGCGACCGGGCCATATGCCTGACCGGTCCGGGCGCTCAAGCCAGCGGACCCTGCTGTTTAGCGGACGGCAGTTGCTTAAATGGGATCACGCCGGCCGACTGTAGCGGCAGCGGCGGCTTGTTCATGGGCAGCGGCATACTCTGCTCCGAGGTCGACTGCCCGGCTCCGTATATCCCTGTGTGCCCTGCTAACGAAACCCTCCTCGGCCAACCGGCTATCGCATGCTTGGAGGATTGGACAACTGCTGCCAGCTACCAGGATTCCGAGGGTGAGGGGCCGGTTGCATATGAACAACTGTCCGTCGTGACCGGCGACATCTGCCACCTCCAGTGGTGGGGCTTGAGCTATGCGGAGGTCGCCATCCCCATCCATCCGAAGCACATCTTCGGTAGCTGGCCCCCCGGCTACGGCGGGTCCTGTGACCCGCTTGGAATAACCTTCGAGGTCAAGTTCTACCCCGATGACGGCACCGGCTTGCCCGATCCCATGAACCCGGCGTGCACTTACACGCTGGTGCCGACGATGATACCAGTCGACGACGGCTGCGGCTGCTCCACCCTTTGGCTTTTCGAGTCCGAACTCAGTCCCTGCTGCACGCTCACCGACGGCTGGTTCTCGATCCGAAGTCTGGATAACGATATCCCATACCACGGCTGCATGTTCCAGTGGTTTAGCAGTGTCTTCGGAGACGGTCGCTCGCTGCAAAGCTACGGTCACTGGCCCCCGGAGGAAAACGACTTCGACCTGAGCTTCTGCCTGCCTGGCGTTCCTGCCGTCGGCGCCTGCTGCCTGGCGGACACCACCTGCATAGATAACCAGCCGCAGTACGATTGCGAGGTCGGTCTTGGTGGTCTGTACATGGGGAACGAGACGGCCTGTGCCCAGGTCGAGCCGTGCCCGCAGCGCGAGTGCCCGGACGATTCGTTCTATTCACAGCCGGCCTTGCCCTGCGATTTCAAATGGACGGCGATCACCAGTGACGCCGATCTCGGTTGCCTGGTGTATGACAACTTCTTCGGCGAAGAAGATGAGGTCTGCAACAACCTCCACTGGTGGGGCCTGAGTCTCCAATGGAACAATGGCTGGTCTCTCTGCGACCCTCCCGAGACGGTGTTTGAGATTGGGTTCTACCCAGATTTGATGGGCGCGCCAGACGTTCTCAACCCGGTTTGCACATACGGCATTACGCCGACCGTCGTCCAGGTCGATGATTGCAGTGGCTCTCCGCTGTGGTACTTCGAGGCTGTTCTTTATCCGTGCTGCACGGTACACCATCCGATTGGCTGGCTTTCGATCCAAAGCACCGGCAGCCCGCATGAGTGCGCGTTCCTGTGGTTCGAGGGTATGCCGGGTGACAATCTATCGCTTGAGGATGCGGGCACACCGCTGCCGTCGCTCAACGACTTCGACCTCTCGTTCTGCCTGACGCGACGCGAGGTCTGCCCTGGAGATTCCAACTGCGACTGGCTAATCTACTGGCGCGACATAGACTATTTCGTCGCGGCCCAGAACGACAACGTCGCAGCCTGGGAAGCGATGTTCCTGCCCGGCACGCCGACCTGTTCGTTTGAGAACAACGACGTGAACGGCGATGGGACCGTTAACTGGCGTGATATCGACCCGTTCGTCGCGCTCATGAACACGACCTGCCCGTAGAAACGGGCGCCACACTCTTCGTGCCCTTCGTGGCCTTCGTGGTTGGCAATTGAACCACGAAGGGCACGAAGTTGAGAGGACACGGCTCGGCAGGAGCCTCGCCCTCCCGCACGGAGCCTCGCCCTCCCTGACACCGGCTGGCCGTCTATTGAGCCGCTTTCCCGCCGACGGATTTTGTCGTAAAATATCTGTCTGGCGCAAGCCGGGCGGCTGGTCGTGAATGTCGTCCGGGCGGACGCCTGTGGAGGCTGACGAACGTGCACAGATTCATGTGCTATCCGAAGCAAAAGCGTCAACCGCCGCCCGACTTGCACGGGGCCCACCTGGTCGGGACGGACAACGTGCCGGTGCGGGCCGAGATTCGCTGGAAGAACGGCGCGATCGTGTGTATGCCCCGGACGCAGGATCCGGTCGGGCTGTCGCTGTTGTGGCCCGTGAACGGGTTCGGCACGGTCCAGTTGCAGACAACGCGCCTCCCGGTGCGCGAGAAGCCGTATCATCTGCCGCTCGAGCTGGCCCGGCATCAGCTCATGCGTCTCTCCGTGAAGCGTGAGGAGTGGGGCCTGTTCGACTACTCCGGCCTGGACGACCTTTCCGCCCGGATCGACCAGGCCCGCGACGCCTTCGTGGCCGCCCTCCAGAAAATCGACAACCCCACCGCGGCAACCCGCCTGGCCAACGAATCGCTTGCCCACGGGCTGGCGGCCGGCGAGGAAATGTCCCGCTTCCACGCCTCGGTTTTCTTGTCACGCAGACGACAGAGCGGGGGGTTTAGCCGCCCGTACCTCGGCGTCTGCGCGGCCCCCGGCGTGGCGAAGAGTGCCGCCCTCGTGGAGCGGATCGCCGCCGCCTTCGATTTCGTCCGGATCCCCTTCGTCTGGCGAGAGATCCAGCCCACCGAGCCACAGCACCTTTATGGACCCCTCGACGAGTGCGTCAAAGCCTGCGGCGTGGCCGGGCTGAGTCTCCGCGGCGGACCGCTATTGAATTTCGGCGTCAAGTCCGTACCCGACTGGATGTACCTCTGGGAAGACGATTTCGAGGCGATCTACGAAGCCGCCCGCGAGCACGTGGAGCGCACCGTCAAGCGGCAGGGGAAGATGATCGCTTCCTGGATCGCCGTCAGCGGTCTCCACGCCGATAATGTGTTCGGCTTCAGCTTCGAGCAGGTCATGGAGCTGACCCGCATGGCGGCTTCCGTGACCAAACAGACGGCCCCCCGCAGCCAGGTTCTGATCGACCTGACTCAGCCCTGGGGCGAGTACTACGCCCGAAACCAGCAGACCGTGCCCCCGCTCCTGTACGCCGACATGGTCGTCCAGAGCGGGATCAACTTCGACGGCTTCGGGCTGCAATTCCTTTTCGGCATCGGCAGCGAGGGATACCACCTGCGCGACCTCTTGCAGATCAGCTCTCTGATAGACAAGCTGGCCAACCTGGGCAAGCCGATCCACATCACCGCCCTCGGTGCCCCGTCCAACACACCCAATGGCAGCGGCGACGGACCGGCCCCGGGCGGCGAGTGGCGGGCCCCCTGGTCGGATAACGTCCAAGCCAATTGGATCACTTCTCTGTGTGAGATCGCCTTGTCCAAGCCGTACGTCGAAACCGTGTGCGTCCAACCCCTGACCGATTGCGCCAACAACGTCATCACCAACGGCGGGCTGCTGCGCGAGGACCATTCCCCCAAACCAGTGCTCGACCGGCTGATCGAGATGCGCCAACGCTTTCTGGCCGGTTCCGACGAATGATGGCTGGAACTGTTCGTCTGCCTGTGATTCGGGACGCCGCCATTCGGCACCGCGCCCACCTCGGAGCGGCAACGGTGCTGCTGCTCGTCCACGTCTGGCACTTCAGACCGGATTCCGGAACCGCTCTCGCGCCGCCGGTCTCGTCCGCCCAGGTGCAACTTCGGCTCGATCCCAATCGCGCCACGGCCGCCGAACTGGAACTCCTGCCGCGGATCGGCGAGAAGCTGGCGGCCAACATCATCGCCTACCGTGATTCGGTCGCCTGCCCGCCGGCCTTTCGTCGCGCTGAGGACCTCGACCAGGTTCAGCGCATCGGGCCCGTGACAGTGGAGTTGCTCCGGCCGTATTGGCTGTTCCCCGAGCACGTGCTTGAAACCTCTTCTCACCTGGAACTGCCATGAGCATTCCGCCCTTGCCGGTTGTCTTTGAGCCGCTGTACAAGCCGAAGCCCTGGGGCGGGCGCCGCCTGGCGACCTTGTTCGACAAGTCCCTGCCGGGCGAAGAACCGATCGGCGAGTCGTGGGAGTTGGTCAGCCTGCCCGAGAATGAATCCCACGTCCGGGGCGGTCCGCTCGCCGGCCGAACGCTGGCCGAGCTCGTGGAAAGGTGGGGGCCGGGCCTGCTCGGCGGCGTTCCGCTCATCGATGATCGTTTCCCCCTGCTGATCAAGTTTCTCGACGCGTGCGAACACCTCAGCGTGCAGGTCCACCCCAAACCCGCCGGCGACACGACGGCTTTCCAGCCCGGCGTCAAGCACGAGGCCTGGTTTGTTCTCCACGCCGAGCCGGGGGCGCAACTCTTCATCGGTCTCCAGCCCGGCGTTGGGCCGGAAGAGGTCGCCCGCGTTGCGAACACGCCGAGGATGGTGGATGTGTTGCGGGTTTGGGAGGGGAGGCCGGGCCAGTGTTACTACTTGCCGAGCGGGACGCTGCACGCATTGGGAGCGGGCCTGGTGGTCGCCGAGGTCCAGACGCCGTCGGACATCACGTACCGCGCGTACGACTGGGATCGGGTAGGGATGGACGGGCAGCCGCGCGAGTTGCACGTGGAGCAGGCCCTGCGGAACATTCGCTACGACGTGACCGAGGAAATGATCCTGCAACCCCGCGCGCGGCGGGCTGGTGCCCTGGCCCCCGTGACGCGCGTCGCTACCTGCGAGCGGTTTGTGATGGACCTGGTGCGGCTGGACGCCGGGTTTTCGCAGGTGGTTCCGCCTGGGCAGATGCGTGTGTGGATGGTCCTTTCCGGCTCCGGGCGGCTAACGGGCGACCACAACGAATGTGCGTTTGCCAAAGGGGACGTCGTTCTCATTCCCGCCGACAGCCGCGAGACGCAGGTCGAGTTGAAGACCGCTTGTGAGTGGATCGAGGTGACGATTCCTGGTATGCGAGGCTAGTGCTCTCTCACACGTTAATTTACGGGTAGGGTGGGCATCTTGCCCGCATGGTGGATGGGTGGCACGGCTGTGTCAGCCGTGTGCAAGTCGCAGGTATTCACGGCTGACACAGCCGTGCCACCCATCGCGCTACCCGAATATGTAGGTGTGACGGAGCACTAGGTGCCTGTCCCCTTTCTCAACGGACTGCTATAATCGCGCCCCGTGAGGCAGAGGGCAATCGACTGACGGCGGAAGACGAACCGTGATCATCACCATCGACGGACCGGCCGGCTCGGGCAAGAGCACGACGGCACGCAAACTGGCGGCGCGGCTGGGTATTCCCTACCTCGACACCGGAGCCATGTACCGCGCGGTCACGCTCGCCGCCCTCGAAGCCGGCGTGGACCTTAATGACGAGGCCGCTCTGACCGCCGTCGCCGAGCGCGAAGACTACCAGCTCGACCTCGGTCCGACGCACATCCGCGTTACGCTCAACGGCCGCGACGTGACCGAGGAAATCCGCTCGATGCACGTCAATGACCACACCCGCTTCATCGCCGGCTCCCCCGGCGTCCGCCGCATTCTCATACAGAAGCAGCGCGAAATTGGGGTTCGCATCGGTGACTTGGTAACCGAGGGCCGTGACCAGGGGACCGCGGCCTTTCCTGACGCCGAAATCAAGTTTTTTCTTGACGCCGCCGCTGAGAAGCGTGCCGAGCGCCGCCTACACGAGTTGCTGGCTGACGGCGAAGAAGTCACCTTCGAGCAGGTGTTGGCGAATGTGAACGAACGTGACCGCACCGACTCGGAGCGGCCCGTCGCGCCGCTGAGTGTCCCGGAAGGGGCTATCCGGCTCGATACCACCCATCTTTCGATCGCCGAAGTCCTTGATACGATCATGACCCGCCTGCGCGAGGCGGGCCTCGTGCAGCCGGAGAAGGATGCCCTGGTGACGGCCCCGCCGAAGGCTCGCCACTGACGGCCGGCGAGGCGATTGGACGCAGCTTGAGATAGGCCGCTGATCAAAACGGCTCAACACGACCAAGGAACTGCATGGCTCAACCCAACCAGGGAACTGCGATGCGACGCGGCTACCGCATTTGCCGCCACATCGCGCGGGTCCTTTTCACATTCCTATTTCGCGGCCGCGCCTTCGGCGTCCAGAACGTCCCGCTCCACGGCGGCGTGCTGCTGGTCAGTAACCACCAGAGCTTTTTCGACCCCGTCCTCGCCACCCTCGCGATCCCGCGCGAGTGCAACTACATGGCCCGCGACAACCTTTTTCACCACCCTATCTTCCGCCGAGTCATCGAGTTCCTCAACGCCTTCCCAGTCAAGCGCGGCACCGCCGACATGGGCGCGATCAAGGAGACCATGCGTCGCCTCAAGGCCGGCAAGGTGGTCCTGACCTTCCCCGAGGCGACCCGCACCCGCGACGGCAGCATCGGCCCGATGCGGGCCGGCGTCGTCCTGCTGGCCCGCAAGACCCGCGTCCCGATCGTCCCGACCCTGATCCTGGGGGCCTTCGGATCCTGGCCGCGGACCGCGAAGCTGCCCAAGCCGCACCCCATCCTCGTCGCCTACGCCGAACCGGTCTACCCCCACCGGCACCCCGACTGGACCGGCGATCAGTGCGTCGAAATCGTCCGCGACCGCATTATTGAGTTGAAGGAGCGGTTTGAATCGCATCCGATGTTTTCATGGCAACGTATCTCCCGTAAGTAGTATTCTCAGTGTGCTTTCTGTGGCTGACGCTGGGCCACCCGATCAGGATTCAAGGTGGTGCGGGCCTCTGTGCCCGCCACGGACGATGGGTGGCACGGCCGTGTCGGCCGTGAATACCTGCGACTTGTACACGGCTGACACAGCCGTGCCACCCATCAAGCGGTACACGGCTGACACAGCCGTGCCACCCATCTTGTACACGGCTGACACAGCCGTGCCACCCATCGCTGACCGCTATGAGCTGACCGCTGAAAGCTGATAGCTGACCGCTTTTCACACATCCAGATACAACTGATACTCGTACGGGTGCGGCCGTATTTTGACCGCCCGGGCCTCATCTTCGATCTTCGACTCGACCCAGCCCTGGATGAATGACGCGCTGAATACGTCCCCTTTCAGCAGGTAGTCGTGATCCTGCCGCAAGGCCGCCGCCGCGTCGTGCAGCGAAGTCGGCAGGGCGGCGATCTTGCTCCGGAAGTCGCTGCTCTGCTTGGCGATGTCCACGTCAAACGGCCCGAAGTTCTCGGCCGCGAGATCCAGCTTCGTTTGAATCCCGTCCAGCCCCGCCAGCAGCATCGCCGCCAGCGTCAGATAGACATTCCCGGTGAAGTCCGGCGGCCGGTACTCGATCCGCTTTTGTTCCGGGCTGGTGGCGTACTTCGGCACGCGAATGGCCGCGGAGCGGTTCGCCAGCGAGAAAAACAGGTTCATCGGGGCCTCGTACCCTTCCACCAGCCGCTTGAACGAATTTGTCGACGGGTTGGTCAGCCCGGTCAGCCCCCGTCCGTGCCTGAGCAGCCCCGCCACGTACTGCAACGCCAGATCGCTCAAGTCGGCGTAATTCCTCCGCCGCTCGTCGTAGAACAGCGGCCGGCCGTCTTTGGTCAGCTTCTGGTGCACGTGCATCCCGTTGCCGGCCTCGCCGAAGATCGGTTTGGGCATGAAGGTCGCCAGCTTCCCGTGCCGGCGAGCGATATTCTTGATGACGTACTTAGTCAGCATGGCCTGGTCGGCGGCGCGCACCAGCGGCGCGAGCTTGACCTCGATCTCGCACTGCCCCGGAGCCCCCACCTCGTGATGGTGGTACCGCACCGGAATCCCCACCTCCTCCAGGATCAGCACGATTTCCGACCTCACATCGTGATAATGCTCGCTGGGCGGAACCCGCAGGTACCCGCCCTTGTGGGGGATGGGAGGCGTCACGCCGTCCGATTCGGTCTCGCTGCAACTGATGTCGACGGTCGTGTAGTACGGCTCATTGACGACTTCCACACGGTCCAGCAAGTGGAACTCGAACTCCGGCCCCATCCACGCTTCGTCCGCGATCCCGGTCGAGCGCATATAATCCACGGCTCGCCGGGCGACGGTCCGCGGATCACTCAGAAACGGCTCCTTGGTATCCGCTGTGATCGTGTCGCACAAGAAACTGATGGTGGGCTGGTCCCAAAACGGATCGAGGAACCCCGTTTCGACGCGTGGCACGGCACTGACGTCACCGCTCTCGACTTTGCTGAATCCCGAGCCCGACGACCCGTCATAGCCGACCCCCTCGTCGAAATGGGCCTCGGAGAATTCGCGGGCCGGGATGGTCAAATGCAGCCAGCGACCACCCAGGCTGACAATCTTGAGGTCCACCAGCGCGATTTTGTGGTCCTTGATGTACTTCAACGCGTCGGCGACGGAAGTAAACACGTTTCAATCTCCTAATATGAATGCTCGTCGATCTTACCTCACGTTGGGGGTGCTTGCCTAGATCGTGTCCTTCCCAAGTTGATGTTCCCCTCAAGAACACTCGATAAATGAGTAAGGGTACTACCTGCGGAGCTCCCCATGGACTCCCCGAAGATTGGACACGTTATCGGAGTGGACGGCGACGCCGTCGAAGTCCAGATCACCGTCGCTGACCTGCGCATCGGCTACCAGGGCCGGGTCTACCGCGTCGGCCGTCTCGGAACCTACGTCACGATCTCTCTGGAAACCAGCAAACTTATCGGCTATGTCACCCGCGTCGGTGCCGAAGGCGAACTCGAACCCGGACCCAGCCCCGCCGCCCCGCGCCGCATCACCATGACCATCCAATTGCTCGGCACGCTCCGCGCCGAGAAGTTCAGCCGCGGCGTCAGCGAATACCCTATCCTCGGCGACCCGGTCCAACTCGGCGTCGAAGAAGACTTCCAGCTCATCTTCGGCAGCTTCGAGGATCTCGCCGGCGGAAATGGAGTGCGGAAGGCCTTCTCCTTGGGGCGCTTCGCGGTCGACACCGATTTCGAGGTCCGCGCGCTCGGCAAGGAGTTCTTCTCCAAGCACGTCGCCGTCATGGGCAACAGCGGCTCCGGCAAGAGCGTCACCACCGCCAAGATACTCCACGAGGCGCTCCAACTCCCACACGCGCAGATCGTGCTGTTCGACATGCACGGCGAGTACCGGGCCGCCTTCAGCGACGAGAACGGCAACCCGCTTCCGAACGTGACCTACCTCTCCGACCGCAACCTCGTCATGCCCTACTGGATGCTGCGGTTTGAGGAGTTCGAGCGGCTCTTCACCGACACCAGCAACCCTGAGAACATCAACGCCCAGCGTCTCTTCCTGCGCTCCGCCTTCGAGAAGCTCAAACGCCAGGCGGCCGAGGAGCTGGGTCTGCTGAACGAATACACGATCGACACTCCGATCTACTACTCGCTCAGTAACCTGAAGACCTACGCGGAGAACTTGAACGAGGCCCGCTTTGTGTTGAACACCGACAACTACGCGTTCTCGCGGCTGGCCTCCCGCCAACTGCCGCTCGAAGCGCAGGAGTTGCTGCTGCTCGCCAGCCGCATGGAGTTCAACAAGGGCAATTCCGAAGGCGAGGTCCCGCACGCGACGTACTTCGGAACGTTGCTCGGGCTCGTCAACCAGCTTGAAGCGCGGATGAACGACCGCCGCTTCGACTTCCTGCTGCACCCGTTCGAGCAGGCCGAGCGCAATACGGATCTGGCCCCGCACCTCCGCGCGGACGCCAGCCCCGGCCAACTCAGCCGGAGCATCGGCGCGGTCATCCGCCAGATGTTGGGGCGCGGCCCGGTCCGCAAGAATCTGACGATCGTCGATCTCTCGGGCCTGCCGTTTGACGTGGTGGACACGACGGTCGCGGTGCTGACGCGCACCCTGTTCGACTTCAACTTTTGGGCCCCGCCCGAGGTTCGCCAACCCTTCGTCCTTGTTTACGAAGAGGCCCACAACTATTTGCCGCGGGTCGCCAGGGCCGAGCGCATGTTCGCCCGCGACGCCGTCGAGAAGGTCGCCAAGGAGGGGCGCAAGTACGGCGTGTCGGCGATGGTGGTGACTCAGCGGCCGAGCGAGATTTCCGAGACCATCCTGAGCCAGTGCAACTCGATGGTCCTGATGCGGATGAACAACCCGGACGACCAGAATTACGTCGCCCGCGTGGTCAGCGACCAGTTCCGCAGCCTGATCAACATCTTGCCCAGCATGAAACCCGGCGAGGGGTTCGTGGTCGGCGACGCGGTACTGATGCCTATGCGCACGCTGATCGACCTCCCGCCCCGCCTTCCGCGCAGCGGCGACGTCGACTTCTTCGGCATGTGGGGCCGGGGAAACGCCGAGGGGGACGTCGAGCAAATCGTCGACCGCTGGTGGCGCCAGGACCGCTCCGGCGAGCGCATAAATACTGACGCTGGGGTACCCGCAAACGCCGCGGCGAACGCACAAACCGTGCCGACCGGCGAACCTCCTGCAACGAAAGAGTCCCCGCCCGTCCAATCCGACGACGGCTCGCACCGCAATTCCACCGGGGCCGAGCAACGCCTGGCTGAATTGGCCGCCCTGCTTGGCACCGACGGACAGAAGAGCTAGGCTCTGTCCCGAATGTAATTCCATGAAAGGCTGT
>JAGMDK010000414.1 GCA_023128695.1 Phycisphaerae bacterium | reverse complement strand
TCGCAGATTCTGTCACGGACCCGGCCGAACCAGCCGGCGGAGATTTCGATTGACGCCGGCGTATCCTCCTTATTACAATTTAAGTGACTAAGAATAAAAGGGGAAAGTGCATGTCTTGGAGCAGAGGTTCGTGGCTAACGGACCGCGTGCCGGTTGCTCGCGTGAGGGGTGCGGGGATGGTTTGTCTGTTCCCTCTCGGCCCATTGTTTTTCTTCAACGGAACCCGGTGTGAGACAGTGAGTAGCCCTGATCGGCCTGTTTATCCATGGAGGACCTAGCGATGTCGTACGGAAACAAGACTCGCAGTGCAACGAGTTGGAAAGGAGGCGGCCTCGCGGTCGCTTTGGTAGTGGTTGGGGCTTGGACTGCCGCTCCGGCTCTCGCCGAGAATGTATACGCGGGCTCCGACCTGTTCGTGACCCCGGGTTTGTATGGCGCCCCGACGCCGACCTATGACGATCTGGCGGGCGACCCGATCCCGGCCGACTTCTTCGGCCCCGGGTCGGACCCGTTTGATGGGATCATTTACTTTGTAGGCCAGCCGCTGTACGGCACCGGGCTGCCGCCCGACACCGACGCCATCGTGACGCGTTTGCAGGACGCCTACCTGCCTGATCCCTATAATAGCGAGGCGACCGTGGACACAGAGATGGTCGCCCTCAACCTAGTCAGCTCGATGCCGATCACCGTCACGTTCAACGGCGGGACGGAATGGGCCACCTACGACGTGCAGGCGTGCCTCTCGAGCGACGTCCCCCAGCCGCCGGGCGAGATGACCATCCGGCACCGGTGTGATTACGGCGGCAGCTTCGACTCGATCACCCGCGTGGTTCCGAAGCTGAACTTCACCAAGGTCTCCGGGTACCCCGGGGTGGGATATGCCACGCTGGACCCGGCCCCGCAGCTCGACTTCACCGTCACCAACGGCTGCTGGTCGCACCACGATCCGGGCTTCGGCATCTACACCTCGGGCGGCGGCACGGTCGATCACGACTGTGACGGCATCGATGATGTCATGTACATGCCGACCAGCAACTTCTTCATCGGCGTGTGCTGGCTGCCCTGCGACGGCAGCGGCAGCGCGCCGGAGGAACCGCGTAAACGCATGACCCCCGAAATGGAGCTCCTGGCCGCCCACGGCGTCCTGCCCCCGGAGGAGTCCGGCTCGGACAGCGATGGGGACGGGTTTCACGACGGGGCCGATAACTGCCCGTTCGACCACAATCCCCTCCAGGAGGATGTTGACAACGACACCGTCGGCGACATCTGCGACAACTGCCCCGACGATTACAACCCCTTCCAGGAGGACAGCAACGGCAACGGCATCGGCGACGCCTGCGAGGGGGACCCGGGCGACAACTGCTCGTTCCCGCTCGAGGTTGCGCTTGTCCCCGGCTACACGTTCTACGATACCAACACCACCTGCGGCCGCGGGAATAACTACCAGTACACATGTCTCGGCGACTATGACGGCGGCGAAGATATTATCTACGAGTTGACTACTTCGGTAGACATGCTTGTCAATATCACACTCGACCCAAAGGGCATGACCTGGACGGGGCTCGCATTGGACGACACCTGTCCGCCGGATGATATCTGCCTCGCAATGAACACCAACACGGGTGGTGATCCCTACGATACCGGCTGTATCGACCTTGAAGCCGGGACCACGTATTACATCATGATCGACAACTGGCCATCGCCGGATTGCATCCCGGAGTTTGACCTGATCATCGAGGAGTGCGCGGACTGCATCCCGCCGGGTGAGGACTGCTGGTCGACGGTCTGTGACGGCAAGACCAAGGCCGACTTCGCGGACAACCCCATCCCGGCCGATTTCTTCGACCCCGGCTCCGAGCCGTTCGATGGCGTGATCGAGTTGGGCGGTGCCTCCGGCTTTGTCGATACCATCGTAGCTCGACTGGAACAAATGTGCTTCAGCGGCATACCGTCAACCGACACGGCGGTTGTTCAACTGGTGCACCTGGATCTGGTCAGTTGCGCGCCGATTACCGTTACCGGCAGCGGCGAATGGGATGTTCAGGTCGGGCTGTCAAGCGTCGAGCCTGACTTCGGCACACTGGCCGCCACCAAGACCCACGAAAATGGCGGAACATTCACGGTGGACTTCTATGTGCAGCCGGTCTACACGTTCACCCGCGTCGATCCGCCGCACGATACCCGTATCTTTGACACCGGCCTGGAAGGCATTCCGCCGATCCTGATGCAGACGACCGGCGACGCCCCCTGGTCCACGAACGAGCTGTATGAGGTTTGCACGCTGGACGGCTTCGCGGCCGGCGTGCAGGAGCAATTGGGCGAACCCTGCGGCACGGAAGTCTGCCATTCGTCCTTCGGCACGGCCCCGCATGAGCACTGTGCCCGCCCAACGAATTATCCGCCGTGCGAGGAGATCGACTACTTCACTGAACTGTTTGACGATGGCGACAACGACCTGGACTACCTGAGCCTGGTTTTCGTGCCGGATGGCTCCGCCAGCTACTATACGGGCTGTGTCGAGACGATCGCGAGCCTGCCGACCGACCCGGCCGGCGGCACGGCGCTGACCCTGAGCGACGACGATTCCGTCGCCGTCACCATCAGCGGTACGGTCTCTCTGTATGGCGTTAGTTACAGCACCTTCTACGTCGGTAGCAACGGTTACATTACCTTCACGGTAGGCGACACCGGTTATACCGAGTCTCTTACAGAGCACTTCCGCCTGCCGCGCATCTCCGGGCTCTTCGACGATCTCAGCCCGAACGTTGACGGTACGGTGAGCTACGAGGAACTTGCCGACCGCGTGGCCGTCACGTGGGAAAACGTGCCAGAGTACAACACCACGAACCAAAACACGTTCCAGATCGAGATGTATTACGACGGCCAGATCACGATCAGCTACCTGAATCTGGACGCCTTGGACGGCCTGGTGGGCCTCTCGGAAGGCCTGGGCGAGCCGTTCGGCTTCGAGGAGACCGACCTGTCGGCTATGGATCCCTGTGAGGCCGACTGCATTTTGCCCGGGATTGACTGCTGGTGGACCGAGTGCGGCGACACGATGGCCAGTTTCGCGAGCACGCCGATCCCGGCCGACTTCTTCGAGCCCGGTTCCGAGCCGTTCGATGGCACGGTCGCCTTGAAGGGCGCCAGCGGCTTAATCGACACCGTCGTGGAACGATTTGAGCAGATGTGCTTCACCGAGCCCTGGCCTTCCACCGCCCAGACTGCGATTCAACTGGTCCAGTTGGATCTGGTCAGTTGCGAGCCGATCACCGTCATCGGCAGCGGCGATTGGGACGTCGCGGTCGGCCTGTCCGGCGTCCCAACCCCCGACGGCTTAATGACCGTTACAAAAACACATGAGAACGGCGGCGTTTTTGACTCGAGCTTCTATGTTCAGCCGGTCTACGTGTTCACCCGGGTCGATCCGCCGCACGACACGCGGACCTTTGACACCGGTCTCGAAGGCTTCCCGCCGATCCTGATGCAGACGATCGGCGAGGCCCCCTGGTCGGCGGACGAGGTCTTCGACCTTTGCACGATCGACGGCTTCCACGCCGGCGCCTACACGAACCCCGACGGTGTCACCTGTTGCGAGGAAGTCTGTCACGAGTCCCCCAGTGACGAGCACCTGCACTGCACGATCCCGCCGGAGTGTCCGCCGTGTGTCTGTCCCGGCGATTCCAACTGCGACGAAGCGATCAATTGGCGTGATATCGATTTCTTCGTCGCGGCGATGAACGACAACGTCGCGGCCTGGGAAGCGATGTTCCTGCCCGGCGTGCCGACCTGCCCGTTCGCGAACAACGACGTGAACGGTGACGGGACGGTCAATTGGCGTGACATCGATCCTTTCGTGGCGGTGATGAACACGACGTGCCCGTAGCGCTCCGTAACGTCTCGATGGATGGATAAATGGCTGGTGCGAGAATCCTTTCTCGCACGCACCGATTGGGTGTGAGTGACTACGCTATCACGTTCGCGGGCGTCCACCACTTGCGGAATCGCTGAAACATGGGCTAGGTGCTTGACTCTCTGGTGCGTGCCACGATAGCATTCCATAACATGTAGCGTTGCACAGGCAGCGGCCATTCGGCTCGGCGCGGAGCCGCGAGCGCCGCAGTGCTCACTAAGAGGTGGCGGCCGAGTATGATCGTTGATTGTCATACGCAGATTTGGAACTCCCAGGCTCAACTTGGGCGGGCCACTCCCGTCGTGCAGACCATCCAGGCGGACGAGACCCACCATCTGGCCGCCTCGGACCCGGTGGACAAGGCCATTGTGCTCGCTTTCAAGAGCGCCTACCTCCAGGCCGAAATCCCCAACCGCTTCGTCGCCGAATACGTCCGCCGAAATCCCGCCAAGATGATCGGTTTCGCGGGGATTGACCCGACCGACCGCGACTGGCTGGAAGAGTTGCGTGTCGCCCAGGATGACCTGCGCCTCAAAGGCGTCATTATCTCCCCGGAGATGCAGAATTATCATCCGGCCGACACGCGGGCCATGCGGCTGTATGGCGAATGTGCTCGTCGGAGCATGCCCGTCCTGTTCGAGCAAAATCACCGCCACTCGGCGTCGAAGATGGAATTCTCGCAGCCGATGTTGCTGGACGAGGTGGCGCAGGAGTATCCCGAGCTGCCGATCGTGATCGCCCGGCTGGGACATCCCTGGGTCGAGCAGACGGTCGTGCTGCTGGGCAAGCATCCCAACGTTTATGCCAACGTCGCGGGCTTGCTGCCCCAGCCCTGGTTGAGCTACTCCGCGCTGGTGGCGGCCCACGAGTACGGCGTGATGGACAAGCTGCTGTTCGGCAGCGACTTTCCGTACCGTTCGCCGGCGGTCTGCATCGAGGCCCTCTATTCGATCAACCAGTTCAGTCATGGGAGCAACCTACCGCCGATCCCGCGCGAGCAGTTGCGCGGCATCGTCGAACGTGACGCGCTTGAGCTGCTCGGCATCGCCGGCCCCGCGCAGCCCAACTCCACACCCGCCAGCCCGATTTTCGTGGAAGATGACTAGCCGGCCGCGAAGTCGCCGCCTGATCCTGTGCCTGGCAATGGTATTGCCGGTCGCTGTTTCCTTCGGCTGCAAGGGGCCGAGTTCGACGGTTGAGCTGGTCTCCTACAAAGACCCCTCTTTCCCCGAACCCTACCTCGTAGAATTCGCCGAGTGCGCCTACCGGCTTGCTCCCGGCCGCGACATCCACGTTGCCGGCCGCTCTGAGGAGCTTGACCGCGACGGCACCCCGCTCAGGCAGTACCTGCACGTCCACATTTACTGGAAACCGCATCCGGGCAAGACCCACGCCAATGCGACCGCCACTAACGCCTTGCTGCGGTACGTAGTCGCGACCGCCGACGGCGTGGCGACGTATGCCGGGACCGGCTTCGCCTTCCCGAAAAAGAAGAAGCTCGGTAACGAGCTCCAGATCGAAATCGAGTCGGCCCGCCTGCACCTCGCATCACAAACCGGCGACCTGCCCGACTTCCTCGGCCAGACCACCGTCGCCGGAACGCTGAGCGCAATGCACGACTCCGGCAGGGCGACTCAACTGGTCCGCGAAATGGAACTCCTGGCCGCGCGGTAGCGGCGGTCTCAATTATCGACATGAACTCATCGCCGCAATGGTGCCCACGCGCGGCTCAACTGGGTGTGACTTTTTTTGTGGCACCGATGGTAATCCGCCGCATTAGCGTCGCCTGTGTTTGGGGTTGTCCTGGTTGCGCCGGGGGCGTCATTTCGCGCTAGCCCAAGTTGAACAGTTGTGAA
>JAGMDK010000413.1 GCA_023128695.1 Phycisphaerae bacterium | reverse complement strand
GCTGTGTCAGCCGTGTCGATGGGTGGCACGGCTGTGTCAGCCGTGTACAAGTCGCAGGTATTCACGGCCGACACGGCCGTGCCACCCATCAACGCAACGTTGACAGAGCACTAGTGTCGGGGATGAACGCAGACTTGGCAACCTGGCCGCGTTTGGGCGTGCCACCCACGCCGAAAAAAAAGCCGGCCGGTGAAGTGATTCACCGGCCGGCTGCTCGCTCTAACGGAGCTAATTACTCCGCTACGTCGTTGTGTTTACGGGCAGGTGACCTCGTCGCAGGTCATGCCGGCGTGGAAGTCCCCGCTCAGCATGTCGCACCCGTTCTGGTCCGTCATGACGCACGAGCCGCTGCCGTAGCAACAGGCCCCGGTTGGGCATTCCTTGTTCATGACCGCCACGAAGGGATCGATGTCTCTCCAGTTGACGGTGCCGTCCTTGTTGACGTCGTTGTTCTCGAAGCCGCAGCTCGGCCCGGGCGGATCGAACATGTTTTCCCACGCCGTGACATTGTCGTTCTGGGCCGCGACGAAGAAGTCGATGTCGCGCCAATTGACCACGCCGTCGCAGTTGCTGTCGCCGAGGCAGAGTGCGCCGGGGCAGTTCGGGTTATCGACGATATCGCTGATAAAGCGTGGCTGGAGCTGGTAGCCGCCGTCCCACGGGTCGGAGTCATACTGGCCGAAGATGCCGGTGATGTTGACCGGGTCCGTGGGGATCAGCGTTCCGACCAACTCGAACTCGGCGTCTTCTCTGGAGATGCGGATCGTGAGCGTGCGAGAGCCGTCCGTGGTGGTGGCGGAGTAATTTCCATACGCGAAGGTCTGATTCGGCTCGACGTTGTCGAACGCCAAACACTCGACGGTCACCAACTGGCTCTCGTGGACTTCCGCGAGCGGGTTGCCGTCGTCGAAGTATTCCGCCGGGACAACGACGGGGGAAACGCCCACGTTGCCGTGGATCGTGAGCAGGATCGGGCCGCTATAGGCGCTCAGCTCGAACAGTCCGCTGGAGAAATAAGTCTCGCCCTGGATCGTGATCTCGTCGCCCACGTGCAGCTCGTTCGCGCCGCCCACGTCGAGCAGGGCGTCGATGTCCTCGGTGCTGCCGTAGATGGTGACGCCGCCCGTGTTGTCCTGGTGCTGGGCCTGGAAGCTCTTGGTGTTGACGCTGTTGACCAGGTCTTCCAGCGACGAAACGACCAGGTAGCAGAACTTGACCTCGGTCCCGGACGGTTCGGCCTTGGCGGCCATGATGTGGGTGCAGGGCAGGCAGGGGTCGCTGGGCCAGCAGGCCGAGCCCGCGCCGATCCAGGAGCCGCCGGCGGCGGCACAGGCCGCCTGGTTGGTCATGAAGCACACGTCGTTAATGCAGCAGGCCCCGCTGAGCGGCTCGCCGTCGTGGGCCACGTCGAGGCCGTTGTACATGGAGTACGAGTTGGCGTAGTGATACGTCTCCACGTCGCCCACGGTCAAGTCGGTCAGCGCGATGGTGGTCCCGCTGACGTCAATCCGCATGATGTGCGGGTCCGAACCGCCGGAATACATCGACCAATACAGGTAGCCATCCGGACCGAGCGCGACCTCGCGGCCGGTGCCGGAGACGGAGCTCACGTCGAGGAACTGGCTGCCGGTTGCGGTGAAGGTGATCGGGCTCCAGGTGTTCGCATCGACGATCGAGAGGAAGGTCAAGGCGTCGCCGCTATAGAAGCTCGCCAGCACGAACGCATAGTTCGTGATCTCGGGATTGTATTCGACGTCCGTGAAGCTGATCTCGGCGCTGCTGTTGGGGTAGTAAAGGGTGGTCTTGAGCGACTCGCTGAAAATCGGGGTGCCGGACGGGCGGAATTCGACCGCATTGAGCTTGACGACGCCGCTCGTGGCGCTGGTCACGTTGGCCAGCAGGACCACGCGGATGATCTCGTCGAGGCCATCGTCGTACTCATACCACGTGGTGCCCTGCGTTTTCCCGGTTATGGCGCCGGAGGGCTGGTGGACCCAGACTTGCGTGCCGGCCGAGGCCCCGGCTCCAGTGCCGGGATTGAGGCCTTCGTCGTACTCGAGCACGTAGACGGAACCCGTGGTGGGGCCCCAGACGGAGAGGTAATCGTTATCGACGCTGACGCCCAGCGTGGTCACGTTGATCTCGTAAGGCTCGCCCACCTCGAAGCTGTACAGATGCTCGCCGCAGTTCGAGCCGTCGGTGGCGAAGTTGTACAGATGGCCACCCTCACCGGCGGCCGGCGGATCGCTGACCATAACACCGAAATTCAGCCCCAGCAGGTTTCCGTGCGCGTTGTGCAGCACGCCGCCGGTGTTGTCGAACTCGACCGACTGGACGTAGGGGAAGGCGGACCAGTTGCCGACGGGCTCGCCGAAGCCGTCGTTGTCGTAATCGCGGATGTGCCGGAGGGTCACGTTCGGGTCTACATCACTGAGGCCGAGGGCCACGTCGCCGGCCTCGGTGGGCGGGTTGCAGGGCTCGTCGATACACTCGGTGTAGTCGCCCTGCCAGCAGCCGCCCAGCGTGTCGCAGTCGGCCTCTTCAGCCACGTCGAAGCAGATGCCTTCGACGCAGCAGGCGCCCCAGACGGGGATGCAGGGGTTGTACGGCGTGCAGGTCGTGCCGTCGCCCTGATAATCGCCGCCGCCGGAGGTGCACTCCGCCGGCGTTTGCTCGACACACACTTCGTCATAGCAGCAGGCCCCGGTTTCGAGGCAGGCGGGGTTGTCGATGAGATCGGCCGTGCCGCGGAGCAGGATACGATACTCGCCGTTGTACTCATCGACGATACCGCGGATGTTCAACGGGTAGTCGGGAATCGTAACGCCGTTGAGTCCGAGCTCGTTGCTGGAAACGCGGACGATGATGGAACCGTAGGCGTCATCCACGATGTAGTTGGCATGATCGGTGAAGGTGCCGCCGCCGTCGCGGAACAGCGCGCACTCCACCTCGACCAACATGCTTTCAATCGCTTCGGCGTCGGGGTCGAAGTCCGCGCCCGTGACGATGAGCGGGTCCGGGATGCCGACGAAGCCGAGGTTCTCCACGTAGAAGGGCGGATCCAATTGCGCCAGGCCGTAGAACGAGCCGGTGGTGCCCCAGATCTTGATCGAGTCACCCAGGTCGGCTTCCGCCAGGATGGCCGCGATGTCGTCGGCGTTGGAACTGTGCAGCGCGAGTCCAGCCGAGCCGTCCAACTCCTGGACGTGCATGTTCGCGTGGCTGCCCTGGATCAAGTCGATCACGTTCGAGATGACCACGTCACACAGGACGACGGGCGTGTAGTTGGGCAACGCCTTGGCGTCCGGGATGTCGATGCAGATCAGGCAGGGGTTGGGAGTGCAGGTGGTGCCATCGCCCAGGTAGCTGCCACCCATGTTGCCACAGTCCTCCGCGGACTGGACGGAGCATACTTCACCCACGCAGCAGGCCCCGGTCGCGACGCAGGGGTTGGGGTCACAGGTCGTGCCGTCGCCCATGAAAATGCCGCCCAGGGCAGCGCACTGAAGCGGGCTCTGGTCCGGGTGGCAGACCGGGCCGACGCAGCAGGCCCCACTCTGGCTCAGGGCGCTGCCGGTGATCAGAATGTTATCAACGCGGTTGGTGCCGCCGGTGCCGCCCGGCGCGACTTGGTTGACCAGACGGAAGTAGACGGTCGTCTGATCGTCCAGGGCAGCCGGCCCGGCGATCGGGCCGAAGATGAAGTCGGGGTCCGGATCGCCGCTCGAAGACCAAGTTCCGTCGGGCTGCACATAGTCGTCCAACAGCGTGGTAAAGACGACCCCGTCCGTGCTCCATTCGAGATCGAACGTGTGCGGACCGGTGCCGCTGGGACGCTGGTGCCAGGTGATCGAGATGTTCTGGTAACCCAGCGTGCTGGTTTCAAACTGATAATAGTCGCCGATAGCCCAATGGTTGGAGCTGAAAGACTCCGACGAGCCGTTGCCGACGGGGTTGCTGTAGACCGTCCCCGCGTCGGCGTGCCATCCGTTGGCGGGCGAGGTCGGGCCGGCGTTAACACCGCCCTCGGCCCCATGCGGACCCGCCGTGGTCGGCACGCTGACCTCAAACGTCCATAATGCCAGGTCACTCGCGCTTGCCGTCGGCGCGAGCGCCACAGCCGTCACTAGTACTAATCCAATTACTAGACCCTTCATTCTTCGTTCTCCTTCGTTTTGAGTGCCGAATTGCATGACCGAATTCGATTTCCCGGTCGTACTTTGTTGCCGTCAACTTGTCGTGCGGAAGTGACTTCCTTCCTCGCGTTGTATCCCTAATGTCATGATAATGTTACTTTCTTTTTTGTAAAGGGAATGTTAAGGCGGAGTCTGTTTTTGACGGTTTCGACGCCGTTGGCTACTCGGACCGGAGCGGGCGTGGGGGCACCTGCGCCGGGCGTTCGGCCAGCAGGTTTCGCGCCTCTTCCAGTGGCAGGAGGTAGTCGCCGGGGTCGCCGGCCCGCTCTAGGTCCATAAGTGACCAGCTTTGTTGAGCTTGGAACGGCCCTACCGCCCGGCGAATGAGCGTTGTGAGGCAGCCGCCGGTGCCGAGCCGCGCTCCGATATCGCGGATCAGGGCGCGGATGTAGGTCCCGCGACCGCACGCGACCTCGAAGTCGAGCCGCGGCCAATCATATTTCCAGACGTGTATCCAGTAAATTTGAATCGGACGGGGCTTGAGCAGGGGCGCTTTCCCGGCTCGGCTCAGCTTGTAAGCCGGTCGGCCGCCGACTTTGACGGCACTGATGGCGGGGGGGACCTGTGCAATAGTGCCTTCGAAACCGGCCAGGGCCTGGACGACCTGCTCGCGGGGGGGCGGTTGTGCCACGAGTACCGGGAGCAGCGGGTCCTCAGAATCGAAACTCCGACTCGTGACGTCGAGGCGAGCTGTTGTCCGATAAACCTTGGGCTGATCCATGAGCTGTTCGACCAACTTGGTCGCCCGCCCCAGACACAGCACCAGCACCCCTTCCGCGGCCGGGTCGAGTGTGCCGGCGTGCCCGCTCTTGCGCTGGCCGGTAATCTTGCGTACGCGATAAAGTGCTTTGGCACTGGTCAGCTCAGGCGGTTTGTACAAATTGATGATGCCGTCCATATTCGTGTGCCCATCCAACTTCACAGCAGCGCTAGGCCCGGCATTTATGCCGGGTAAACGAGCTTTATTCCCCCTCCTTTCCCCCGCCGCCTTCGGCGGCGGGGGGAAGGAGGGGATTCTGACTCTGACCTTTCAACCCGGCATAAATGCCGGGCCTAGCGCGCCAC
>JAGMDK010000412.1 GCA_023128695.1 Phycisphaerae bacterium | reverse complement strand
CCGTACCGGCCGTCCCACCGGCTGGAAGCCGGTGCCACACAGAGATTGGAAGCCGGTGCCACACAATGTAGCGGCCGGGCTCCGTACCGGCTGTCCCACCGGCTGGAAGCCGGTGCCACACAGAGACTGGAAGCCGGTGCCACACAAGGATGAATATGCGACGCTGGTTTAACTCGGGATTTACCGCCGCCGCGGCGAGTTGGTTACTGCTGGCCGCGGGGACGGGGTGTTTGCCGTCGTCGCGGCGAGCGGTCGCAATCTGGATTGTCAGTGGTGGCGAGGAACTCACGCACGACACGCTGCCGAGCCCGGAAAACGACGTGTATTCAGCCGCCGGGGGCGGATTACATCTGACGGCCGCCCTGAACGAGACCGTGGCGTTTCAGATCGGGCTGCGAACAACTGCCCCGCCGGCGGGACCGTTCAATATTGAAATCACCGACCTGGTCGGCCCGGCGGACAAGCTCTCGGCGCGCTCGGCGGTGACGATCTACCGCGTGCACTACCAGCGTATCGAGCGGTTCCGAAGCTGGTATCCCAGTCACCGCGGCAAGCCCACGACGCCCACCCTGTTCCCCGACATCCTGGTCCCCTGGGAGGCACCCCGCGGCGGCGGCCCGCTAGTGCTCGGCGAGGCCCGCAACGAGATCATTTGGGTGGACGTGCACGTGCCGCCCACGCTGGCCCCCGGACAGTACCGCGGCCGGCTCGCCCTCCGGAGCGACGCGACCGGCGTACCGGTATTTGCCTGCGAAATCCACCTGGAAGTGCTGCCGGTGGCACTGCCGGGGCGTCGCAACCTGCCGGTCGTGTGCCGGGTCGATCCACGTGACTTGCTGGCCGCGCACCTACGCTGGCCCCGAACGTCCGCGGAGCAGACCCGGCTGCTGCCCGAAGCACCCAGCCATTTCGCCGCCGTCCGACTCGTGAATGCGACCATGCGGCTGTTCCACGAGCATCGCACCACGCCGATCTTGTGGGCCTCGTTCCCCAAGTTCCGCCTGGTGGGGCAGCGCAAGGTCGAAGTGCAATGGGACGAGTATGACCAACTCGTCTCAGGCTGGCTGGACGGAAGCGCGTTTCGCGATCAGGTGCGACTCGAAGTCTGGCCGATCCCGGCCGCGCTCGAATACCCCAACGCGGAGCGGAACGGCGGATTTGACTCGCCGCAATACGCGCGGCTCCTGGCGGCATATCTCGCGGAATGCAAGGAGCATTTTGCCCAGCGCGGCTGGCTCGAACGTGCCGTGACGCGACTGTGCCCGCCGGAGCCGTTATCGCAGGCTGCCGCGGACCGTCTGCGGCGGCTGTCGGGGATCGTGCGGCAAAGCGAAACAGACCTGCCGATTATGGCGCACCTGCCGGCCCGCTCGTTGCGCGGCCTGGGTTGGCACGAAGCCCCGTCCATCGCTTTGCCCGACGTGACAACTTGGGCACCCCCGGCCATGTGGTATGAGCCGGCAGCCATGGCGCATGAACAGCGGCTCGGGAAACACGCCTGGCTCATGCCCGACCGGCCGCCTTACAGTGGCTCACTCGCCGTGGAGGCTCCGGCGACAGAGGCCTGGATTCTGCCGTGGCTGGCTTACCGCTATGGCGTCGAGGGGCTCTGGATCGAACATGCCGCTGAGGACAGCCTGGTCTTGGAGTCGCCCAGCGCGCGGCAGCCGTGGCAGGGTCCGGGGCTAGGCTCTGTCTCGAATGTAGCGTCCGGGCTCCGTCCCGGACGTAGGATGCGGGAAAACGCTTACGTACGACTACGTCCGGGACGGAGCCCGGACGCTACATTACTTTTGCGACAGAGCCTAGTGTATTCGGCGGAAGAATATGGGCTGCGTGAAAGGGGGCCGGTACCATCGCTACGGCTAAAACGCTTGCGCCGCGGGCTTCAGGATTATGAGTTGTTGCGGCTGCTGGAAGCCAATGGTCAGGAACTGTTGGCACGGAAGCTGGCCGAGCAGGTCGTGCGCTGGGCCGCCACGGAGGCGTGTTTGGAAAACCTGCTCAGCACCAAGGAAAGCGGCTGGTCCGAGCAAACGTCCATCCTGCGGCGGGCACGGACGTTGATCCTGCGCGAACTGGTGAGCGAATTCGAGCCGAGCCCGAACGCCCGCCGAGAGCAGCTCGCCAGCCTCTCCGAATGGCTGCTCATGTTCAACCAGGCGGACCTCGTGAATGTAAGCGTTGACGGCGTGCGCGTGACCAGCGGTGCCGAGGGCTTGCACGCCGACGTCATGGGCAGCGTCTCTAACGCTACTAACCGTGCGGTGGAAGGGCATTGGACGCTGCCGGTGCCGCCGCCCGGATGGCAGCAGGTCGGTGACGTGCCGACCGAGGCTCCCCCCGGCACCCGGCGAACGGCGCGGATCGGCGTCGACCTGACGGGACTGGCATACAACATCGACGGCGTCTATCCATTTGAAGTCGTCTTCGACACGGTAGAAGTGGGCGCGTTTCTCAGGCCGGCCCGGCTGGCCGTCGCAGCGTGTCGCCCTCTGCAATCAACCCTCCGCATCGACGGCAAACTGGACGACTGGCCGCTGGCGTCGAACAACGCGGCGGGGGATTTCCGGCTCTGCCGCGGGCGGACCTTCGGTCCAGACAAGCCGACCCTGCCGACGCAAGCCTACTTCTGCATGGACCGGGAACACCTTTATGTCGGTCTGCGCTGCACGCTGAATGTCGGCGAGCCGCCGGTGTGGCAGGCGGACAACGCGATTCCGATCGATGGGACGATCCCCTGGGGGCAGGACGTGGTGGAAATCCTGATCGACCCGCGTCCGACCGCCGCCGGCACGAGCAGCGAGCTCTATTGCCTCCAGATCAAGCCCAGCGGCCTGCTTCTGGCGCGCAAAGGCTGTCGCACCGATCCGCCGATGGGGATCTCGCTCGAATGGCACAGCCGCGCCCGGGTGGCGGTGAACGTGGAGCGTGAGGTTTGGGTGGTGGAACTGGCCGTGCCGTGGGACGCCTTCGAGCCCCGGGCTCGGCGCAACAACCTCTGGGGCTGCAACGTCACCCGGCTCGACGCCCGGCGCGGCGAGTACTCATCGTGGTCCGGCGCCCACGGCCATTGCTATTCGCCCCAGTCGCTGGGGAACCTGATCATGCTCTGGCCCTGACGGCGGAACGACCGGGTGCATGACAAAATCGGCGGGGACTGTGCACCGGCTGTTGGGCGGAATCTGCCCCGCAGGGGCGCGGGCGCATAGCGGACCCTACGGGCCCAGACCGCCTGACAGAACCGGGAGCGTAAGCGACCGGCCCGCTCCGGCACCCGCGTACTTGCGTGGCCCCTCGCTCACGCTCGGGGTTCTGTTAGGGACTCCCAGGAGGCTGCTCCAGATCGACGTGCATTCGTGCCTGGCGGGACGTTCTTCTTCACGCTCGTCACCGAGCATCAGGCGGTGCTTCATCACGAACCTGCGAAGTCAGCCGCGCTCGATTACCCGCCGCAGATAGTGCGTCAGTGCCTTCTGAAACGCCAGCGATCCGTCGCCG
>JAGMDK010000411.1 GCA_023128695.1 Phycisphaerae bacterium | reverse complement strand
TACGGAGCCCGGCCGCTACATTTGCAACTGAGGCCGACAGTTGCCGCCGGGAGCGGTTGACGCGCGGCGCGCGCGCTCAGAGAATGTCACCGTGGCGCGCGGTCGCAGCCATCAGCTCAATTAGTCCTTTGGCTATAGAGGTAGGATATGTTGTGAAGTCGTGGGAAGCTCTCAAAGAGGCAACCGATCGCGTCGGCGTCAAGGCGGTCGCCGCCCGGCTCAAGCTCAGCACCGCGCTGGTCTACAAGTGGTGCCAGGAACCGTCGTCGGAAGACCCCGGCTCTTCAGGGGCCCGCAACCCGCTCGATCGCCTCCAGACCGTGGTTGAAGCGACGGGGGACCCGCGACTGGTCAACTGGCTCTGCAACGCCTCCGACGGGTTCTTCGTGCCCAACCCGCAGGTCGACCCCGGGGCGCAGGAAGAACAGTTGCTCAGCACCACGCAACGGCTCGTGCAGGACTTCGGCGAATTGCTCTCCGATATCAGCCGCGGTATCGAGGACGACGGGTTGATCACCTCGGACGAGGCCGAGATCATCCGTCAATCATGGGAGCGTCTCAAATCGCAAGCCGAATGCTTCGTCGTGGCCTGCGAGCTCGGGCTGTATTGCCAGCGGCGGCCAACTTAGCAGCAGGAAAGCTTGAGGATCGGTTTTGGCGCGGACGGCGATTCAGAAGAAACTGCACTTGGCCCGGGCCTGGGCCTCCCGCCATCCGGTGTGGTGCGCGTGGCAAGTCAACTACCGCTGCAATTTCCGCTGCGCGTTCTGTAATTACTGGATCGACCCGATGGGGGACCAGCCCGAGCTGTCGACGGCGGACTTCCGCGCGGGCTCGCGCAAGCTCTCGGAGCTGGGGGCCCTGCTGATCAGCCTGGCCGGCGGGGAACCGCTGATTCGCCCGGACATCGTTGAGATCGTGGACGCCGTCGCGGAGTGGCACTTCCCCTTTATCACGACCAACGGGTGGTTCTCGACGCCGGAGTTGGCGGAGGACCTGTTCGCGGCGGGTCTGTGGGGCATCTCGGTCAGTCTGGACTACGCCGACGCGGAGCGCCACGACCGCCGCCGCGGGATGCCGGGTGCGTTCGACCGTGCCTTGGCGGCGATCGAGCATTTCAGTGCCGCGCGAAAGTACAAATGGCAGCGGGTCAACTGGATGGCCGTCTTGATGGAGGACAACCTCGATCAGATCGAACCGATGCTCAAGCTGGCCGCCGAGCGGGGGGCGTATTTCATGGTCCAGCCGTACAGCGTTCGCAAGACCGGCGCCAAACGGTTCCAACACCTCGACGACGACGGCGTGAGTCGGCACTTGCTGGACTTGCGACGGAAATACCCCAATTTCCTGAGTAATCCATACTTCCTGTCCCGCTTCGACGCGGCCCTGAACGGCGGCGTTCCCGGCTGTCGGGCGGGCCGCGGATTCTTCAGTATTGACTCGACGGGCGATATCGCCGTTTGCGTTGAAGAACGCGCCCACCCGGTGGCTAATCTCTACCAGCATTCAGCGCTCCAGATCGTGCAACGGTTGCGAAATGACAAAGCCCCGCGGAAATGCACGGCGTGCTGGTACAACTGTCGGGGTGAGATCGAGAGCCTGTACGATCCCTGGGGACTCACGAAGAGTCTGCCCACGTTGCTCTTCGATCGGGGGCGGCCGCGAGATATGACTTGAAAACGCGGGCCCCAAGGCATCACCCCAATTGCTGGAACCACAGCTTAAGCGTGACCAGGTTCAGGATTACACGCTCCTTGAATGTTGGCCGTAACAGTAAAGCCCGCGCCTGCGCCTCCCGCCGGCGGAGCCAGGAGCCGGGTCCGGGCCAAGCCGCGTGTTGGCCCTCGACCGTCGCCGCCGCCAGCCAGGCGCGGAGCGCGGTGCGGTCGAACCACCGATCGAACGACTCCAACGGCTCTAACAGCGTTTCCACCAGGAACCGTTGCGTCGGGCCGAGTTCGCGGAGGCGCGTTCGCCAACTGGTGCGGCTGTGGACATTGTTGAGCGGGAGGGAGAACTCTTCCGGGAACGCCGAGCGCGTGCACTCCGCGATGTAGCGCTTGTGCTCACGCTGGGCGGCCGAGCAGCCGCGCACCAACTCGATCACCTCTCTATCCAGGAACGGAGTAACTACGTCGAGGTGCGCGCGGAAGACGGCGGCCTGGCTGGCGATCAGGCGCGGGAAGCGCGTCCGCCAATACAAGATGTCCTTAACATCGTTCGGCGGTGTCATCGGATCGAGTGAGTCAAGCAATTGTTGCTGCTGCGCGCGGTAGTCCGTCAGCACCGCTTCGGCTACGTCCGGTTGGAGTAGAAAACGCAACAGCCGTAGGCGTTTGCCAACGTTGACCCCAACTCGGCGTAGGGCCACCGCCGGAGACGACACCGACGCGGCCCAGCCGAACATCTCGTCGCCGCGGACGAGGGCGTCATGGTCGGCGGCCAGTTCGCGCGCCACGGCCTCGCCCTCGGTGAAGTTGCCGAGATGGCCGGTGAGACCGTCGGTAAGGTCCACGACGCGCTCGGCGCTGCGTGGCAGTTGATCGACGTCCATCCGGCGCATGCGATGTTCGATGCCGGCCCGCTCGGCACTGGCTCGGCCGATCTGAAAATCGGAGCCGGGCGTCTCCACGTGATCGAAGCCCCACGTGATCGCCGGCGGCCGGAGGCCCATGCGGCGGCACGCCGCCAGAATGATCCGCGAATCCAGGCCGCCGCTGAGTGCCAGGACGGGCCGCTCGAATCGCGCCAGATGGCGGCGGGTCGCGCGGCAGATGCAATCGGCAACCTGCTCCGCCGAGGGGACTTCTGACTGTTCGGGGTTGAAGGAGCGCTGCCAGTAGCGATCGAGTTTGATGCCGGCGGGCGAGATTGTTAGACGCCGAGCCGGGCCGAGTAGTCGGACGCCGCGATAGTAGGTGTGTTCATCGAGTAAGGCCCCGTTCAATGACATGGCGGCCAGCGAGCCGGGCACCAGGTCGCGCCGCACGCCGGGCAGGTTGCGGAAGCACTTCAGTTCAGGAGCCACTATGACCGTTTGCCCGACAACGGCTAGAAAACAAGGCCGCGTGGCGGGACGATCGGTCCACAGCGTGACACTTTCGTGTTGCCGGTCCACGAGGACCAGCACGAATGAGCCGTCGAACTGCTCAACCGCCGCGGGGCCCCGCCGTGCGTAGCGCTCGGCGACAAGCTGGGCATCATTCCCCGTTGTAACCGCGTTCCGATCCCGCGACAGGTACCCGTCCATGGCAACGGCAACATGCCCTTCCGACCATGTCTGGATTCGCTCAACGCTCACTCCACCGCGACTGACCGAAGCCAGGCAGACCCGGTCGTCAAAGCCCTGGGGGAGCACCGTCCAGGAACACCCTCCCGCGCACAGCGATGCCGCCGCCTGTTCGGCCAGCATCAGACACCTCCCGCGCGGCTGCGGGCCGGCAGCCAATGATGTCACCAGAATGAGTCCGGGCACGAGGGCCTTTCCATATTGCGGTGGATTGTCAATGGCAGAGTTCCATCAACGTGAGCATAGCGGTGGCTGGCGAGAACTGCGAGGGCTACTGAGTTCAGTGATACTTGTTATGTGGCAGCGCCAACACAGTGTGGTGAATATGACGCGGCCGCAACCGCCCCAGCGAAACTTATGACGGCGGCAGCAGGCAGGCGTCCAAGACGGGGCGCAGGTCCGCTCGCGTACGCTGGATCCGGATGATCCAGCGGTCTCTTTGCAGCGCGACCACCCGCTCCAGGAGCGTGGCAAACTCCGGATCGAATTGCTTGCCCGCCTCGGACTGGATTACCGCGGCCGCCTCGTCGATGTCGCGGCTCGGGCGGTGTGGCCGCTCGCTGGTGAGGGCGTCGAACGTCTCGGCCACGGCCAGCAGGCGCGCCCCAATCGGAATCGTCGCCCCGACCAGCCCGTATGGATAACCCGTGCCGTCGAAACGCTCCCGCAAGTGATGGATGATCACCGACTCGGCCTCGAAAATCCGCAGCGGCTCGAGAATCTTGCACGTGATCAACGGCACCTGCCGCAGCACCGCGCCGTCCTGTTCGCTGAGCGGCTCGCGACTCTGCAAGATCTCGTCCGGCACGGCGATCTTGCCCAGGTCGTGCAGCATGGCCGCGTTGCCGATGACGGCGCAGAGGGTCTCCGGCATGCCGGCGGCCTTGGCCAGTGACACCGCGTAGAAGGTCGTATTCCGTGAATGCCAGGCGGTGTGCGGATCGCGGGCTTCCAGGGCTTGCACAAACGCCCAGACGCTTTGCAGGCAGAGTTCCTTCGCTTGCTTGCTCAGCGAGATCACCTGTTTTTGCAGCCGCTCGACCTCGTCGATCTCAATCTCGGCGCCCAGCTTGATCTCCCCCCGCGTGTCGGAACGCACTACTTGGTCGCGGCCGCCGCGCTTCCCGAGGTACAGGGCATGATCGGCCTGGTTGATCAGGTCGGAGACCGAATGGACCGTCGGATCGGAGCTGGCCGAGACGCCGATGGAAACCGTCAGCGATAGTTGCGGGTGCTCCGACAAGCGGACATTACGGGCGAGCGTGCCCCGCATTCGCTCGGCCAAGCGTGTCGCTTCGTCCATGTTGGTTTCGGGGCACACGATTGCGAATTCCTCACCGCCATACCGCGCGACCACGTCCGTGTCACGCACCAGTTGACCGAGCTGCCGGGCGACGATCTTCAAGACCTGGTTGCCCGTCTCATGGCCATAGGTGTCGTTGACCGCCTTGAAATGGTCCAGATCGAGCATCAGCAGGGAGACGACCCCCCCATAACGGCGGGTGCGGGCAAACTCGCGCTTGAGCAGTTCGCGGAACTCCGTGTGGTTCGAGAGCCCGGTCAACCCGTCTGTCAGCGCGGCCCGGCGGAGGTGCTCCTGAAGCTTGTTGATTCGCAGCCCGTTACGCAAACGGGCGGCCAGTTCCTCGGCGTCGTAGGGCTTGACCAGGTAGTCGTCCGCGCCGGCGTTGAGGACGTCGTTCTTCGCTTCACGTTCCCGGCAGGCCGTGACCACAATGATGTACGTACCGTCCAGAGCGGCATCCGCCCGGACCTGACGACAGACATCGAGGCCATTCAGGCCCGGCAGCATCAGATCACAGATGACGACCCGGGGGCGGTGCCGGCGAATCTGCGCCAACCCCGTTTCGCCATCCTCCGCCTCAACCAACCTGAACTGACCGTCCCGCATCCGCCGGAATAACAGCGCGCGCTCGGCGGCGTCATCCTCTATGATGCAAATATCAACCGGCTCAGAACGCATGCCGTATCCGCCACTGTCTATTCGCGTCCAACCGCCCGGCGCCGCCGTCGGCACCAGACGCCCATACTCCTACTGAAAGCATGCAAATTATTCCGCGGGAAGGGAAAAAGAATGCAGCGAGAGATTACTATACACTTGTTGTGAGCGGACCAGCCGCGGGGTAGACGGTACGATAAAAAAGCTCCCGGCCGCGTATCTCTGGTTAACGCCCGGCACAGGTTGGCTAATCTTTGTAAGCATTCAGCGGTCAGCAA